>JBKJLU010000443.1:0-11105 GCA_046596815.1 Acidimicrobiales bacterium
AAATCCGACGAGGAAGAAGGCGACGAACCCGATCCCGAAGATCGTGAAGTTCGTCATCACCACATGAGCGGCGTGCTTGCCCCGGCAGAAGCCAGTCTCCACGAGGGCGAATCCGGCCTGCATGAAGATGACGAGGATCGCGCCGAGGACGATCCACAGGAGGTTGAGCGCTATCTCGCTGCCGACGACGTCCTCCCCGAATTCCGAAATGCCGGTGCCGATGGAGTCGGCCGCAGCGGGGGTGGTGTGCAACGCCAGCAGAGCCATCGTGGTGACGAGAGCCAGGCCGCCGGTGCGCTTGAGCTGTTTGCGCATAGGTCCTCCAGAAGTGGGAACAGGGACGGTGCTGCGAAGGGCGCCGTTGCCCTTTCCCGAACCTTACGAAGACGCTGTTTCGACGTTGTGGCCCGAAGGTTTCGGGAAGATGCCAGGTTTGCGCGTCCGTCCGAACCCCTTCGCGGGGCCGGTGGTCGACCCGCCGCGCAGCGCGGACTCGAAAGCGATTTGCTCCTTCGGCGTCAGCTTTTCTCCCCGGCGGTTGACGACTTCGAAGTGATCGGTCGCCCGTCCCCGCTCGGTGGCGATCGAGGCGGCGACGATGACGAGACCGGCCCCCGTGCATGCGGACGCCACCGAGTGCAACAGACCCGGCTGGTCTGTCGCGCGGATGTCGATGATCGTGTGCCATGGCGAAGCGGCGTCGTCGAATCTGACCGTCGCGTCGGGCACGAGAACGGCGTCGCGCACCAGCCGGCCGGGATTCTCGATTCGGGCTTCGAGAGCCGCTGTATCCGTGGGTCGTCCGCTCAGGTCGAAGGCCATGGTCACGCCGCCGTCGGCCCATGTCGCCGTCGTCGCCCAACGCACGCCGAGGCCGAACTCGTCGAGGGCTGCGGTCACCGACGCCAGCAATCCGGGGCGATCGCGACCTGCCACCTCGACTCGCCCCCGCCCGTCGACGGCGACCCGCACCCGCCGACCCGATGGGAGCGGCTCGAGCAGTGCGGCTTGGCGGACCAGCGCTTCGGTGCGGCCGGCGAGAATCCATCCGCGGGGCGCATGGACGATGCGCTCACGAACCGCCGACGACGGCGCGTGTTCGAGCGCCTCCGTCCTTCTCGACTCGACCTCGTCCCGAGGGAGGGCGAGGACGGCCAGGACCTGCGCCGTCAAGGTCTCGAGGCGCGGCCTGACCCACGTCGGCACCTCCTCGTCGGCAGTGGTCAGCAGGTGCAGCGCGCGCGCCCGTTCCGGCCGTTTGAGGTGGACGGCGAGGGAGATCACTCGGTCCTCGTCGAGGCCGTCGGGACGGGCCGCCGCCGCACCGAGAAGGCCTCGCTCTGCCAGCAGCAGCTCCACCTCCTGTTCCGCGGCGACACCCAGGCGAAGCCGGCGGACGATCTGTCTGGCAGCGTCGGTCGGGGGTTCCTGATCGCCGGCGACGTCGAGCACCAGCGCGGCAAGCAGCAGCCATTCCGGTCGCTCGAGCGCGTCGAAGTCAGCAGTCCCTTCTTTCGCCATCACCGCCTCGAGGGTCGCCCAACGCAGCACGGTGACCGGATCGAGCTCGGACGCATCCTCCCGGCGACGAGCCAAGGTTTCGGCGAGCTCGGGCAAGACCCGGTCGAGCATCCCCGTGGAGTCGAGGAATCGCCACGACCGCGCCGTTCCCCGCCGCAACAGGTCGTAGAACGTGCGGGTGGCGGGCCGGTCCCACACCAGCTCCTCGTCTCGGCCGAGGGCACTGAACCAATCGAGCAGGTGGGGCCCAGGCCGCCGGCCATCAGCCACCAGGAGCGCAACCTCCAGGGACAACACGATGGCCAGTTCGGTGCTCGGCCGACGCCCCCGGAGCTCCACCATTTCGTCGTCGACGACGAACCAACCATCGGCCGGCATCGCCTGGCCCGGTGCGTTGCGACGGTTGGCGAGGACGCGCTGCAAGCGCCATCGGAGCATTGGCGGGGTAGCCAGCGTCGTGCCCAGCACGACGAGGAGAAGCGCGGCGTAGAGCTCGTTCCCGAGCACTCCTTCCCGGAGCCCGATGCCGGCGAAGATGAGGCCGACTTCGCCGCGGGGCAACATCCCGAGGCCGATCAACCATCGGTCGCCGGGCGAGCCGACAGCGGCGAGGGCCGCCGCGATCTTGCCGATCACGGCAACCACCAACAGTCCTCCCGCCAGTCCGAGTACGGACGGATCGAGGAACTGGGTGACGTCGACGTCGATCCCGATGGACACGAAGAACACCGGCACCAGGAGGTGCCCGACAGGACGGAGGTCGCGCCGGATGCGTTCCGACTGACGGGTGCGACCCAGCGACAGTCCGGCGACGAACGCGCCGATGATGGGGGCCAGCCGAGCGAGGGTGGCGAGCTCCGCGAACGCCAGTGTGAACACGACCGCCGCCGCCACGAGCGCTCCGGCCGATCGGGCCTTCTTGTCGACGGCCGAGAAGATGGCCGGCGCCAATCGCAGGCCGGCGAATCCGGAGACGGCGAGGAAGGCGACGGCGACGAGGATCACGCCGGCAACGGCTACGAGTGAAATCGAACCCGTCTGCACGATGCGCACGACGACCGTGAGGATGACGAGACCGAGCACGTCGTCGGCCACGGCCGCGCCCAGCACCGTGCGGGCTTCAACGGTGGCCAGCGCGCGTAGGTCGCCGAACACCCTGGCGGTGATGCCGACGCTCGTGGCCGTGAGCGCCGCTCCGACGAAGATCGCCGGGTTCAGTTCCTGGCCGAGAAGTGTGGCCACCCCGAAACCCCCGGCGAAGGGCAACGCCACGCCGGCGACGGCGACGAGCAGAGACGCCTTGCCGACGGCGCCGAGTTCGCGGAGGTCCATCTCCAACCCGACCTCGAGCAGCAGGAGGATGACCCCGAGCTCTCCGAGGAAGGTGAGGATCTCACCGTGGCCCACCCATCCGAGAAGGGACGGTCCGAGCACGATGCCGGCAACGATCTCGGCGAGGACGGCGGGCACCTTGGCCCGTTCCGCCAGTTCGGCTGCGAGCTTGGCCACGACGAGGAGCAGAAGGAGGTCGAAGAGCATCGGCTCCGAGCGATCTCTTCAGTCCGCCGGCGACGAGTCGACCTCGTCGGGCAACCCTGTCGGCGAAAGGAGCATCCAACCTCTACCTCGAACGGTGCGGATCGCCTCGGGCCCGAGGGTGCGACGTAACTCCACGACGATCGAGTCACAACGTCGTGGAGAGGCGTCGCCCAGGCCGCTCCTCCTTGCGAGTTCCAGTCGCGACACCACGCGTCCGTTGGACTCGCGGAGAACGTCGAGAACGGCGGTCTCCGCCTTGCCCAGCTGCACAACGGGGAACGTATGTCGACAGAGTGACGCGAACGTTGTGGCTCGGTTACGCGTGCTGAACGCCTTGCTGACGCTGATCTGACGCCTCGAGCAGGTAACCCCGGCTCCGCACCGTCTTGAGACCCAACCCGACGGTCATCAGACGTCGACGCAGCCGAAGGACGTGGACATCGAGTGCGTTGCGGCCCGGGGCGCCGTCGGGCCAACCGGCCCGGCTCAAGGCATCCCGTCCGACGACCGCCCCGAACCGCTCGATCAGTGGTCGCAGGAGGCGGCCTTCGACCGGTGGCAGCGACACCCAGAGCCCGCTGTAACGGAGGACGCCGTCGGCATCGAGATCCGGAAGATCGACGACGTGGGTCGCGGCCCGCGTCGCCAATGCCGCCACCCGCATGCGCACATCGATGTCCGACGCCGGCACCCGCACCCAATCCTCGAGGCAATCGTCAGGCGGCGGGGGCGGCGATCCGTCGTCGATCAGGAGGAGTCGGGGCGTCGCCGCCGAGGCGAGGCGGGCGCGCCGTTCCGTCTCGAGGGGCCATCGCACGAGAACGACGTCGGGCATGCATGACTCCTAAGAAACGACGCCAGGGTTTCGCCCTGAACGTTCGCTGGTCTTTGCCGGATAGGGAAGTCGAAACCCTGGCGTCGTTTCAGACGGAGGCATGAGGCGAACCTACGGACGAAGCGTTGCCTCAGCGTTTCGGCTGCATGAACTCACTCGCACCGTCTACTGTTCGCGGCCATGGCGCGTGGGGGAAAAGACAACAAGCTCGATCATCTTGCTCAGGTTCGGTTGTTCTCGGCCTGCAACAAGAAGGAACTGACGCTCATCGGAAAAACGGCGGACGAGGTCCGCGTCCCCGTCGGCAAGGTGCTTTGCGAGCAGGGCAAGCCCGGCTTCGAGTTCTATCTGATCCTCGAGGGCGAGGCGACGGTGCGCCGCAACAACAAGAAGGTGGCCACGCTCGGCGAGGGTGCGAGCTTCGGTGAGTTGGCGCTGCTGACCCGACTGCCCCGCAACGCGACGGTCGAAGCGGCCACCGAGATGACCGTGCTGGTCCTCGGTCAGCGCGAGTTCAGCGGGCTGCTCGACGAGGTGCCCGGAATGGCCCACAAGCTGCTTTCCTCGATGGCGGATCGGCTCTCCCAGGCCGACGCCAAGAGCACCTCCAACTAGGGGTCTCCCGAACTACTTCCTGCGTGAGTGGTGGCGGTAGCCTCCCCCGCCATGGCCACTGATGTCGCCGAAGCACCGGTTCCGGTTCGCACCTCTCGACGGGTGAAGCCGTCCCAGATCGCTCTCGGAATCGGGGTCGGTCTCGGGATCCTGGTCGGCGGCTCTGGGATCGCGGCCACCCTCGCCCAGCAGCACGACGACTCGCCGATCACCCGCGAGGTGTTCGAGAACATCCCGTCGGCCTATCGCGCCATCTTCTACACCGTCATGTCCGTGCTGTTCGTCGGCTCGGCCTACCTCTTCAGCCAGCGGGTGCAGAACTGGGAACGGGGCCAGCCCGACCGACGTGCGACCACGTCGAAGAACGTGAAGAAGCGGGCCAAGGACTTCCGGGCCGGCGTGTACATGAAGACGCTCATGCGTGACGGCGCCGCCGGCCTCATGCACTCGTTCATCTACTTCCCGTTCCTCATCCTGTTCGCCGTCACCACGATCCTCGAGATCAACCACCAGCTTCCGGAGGCAGCAAAGTTCCTCCACGGTGACATCTACAAGGGCTACGCCCTCGTCGCCGACGTCGCCGGCGTGTTCTTCCTGATCGGCATCTTCTGGGCCATCGGCCGTCGCTACATCGCCCCGCCCTATCGCATCCGCACCAAGACCAGGCCCGAGGATGCGCTGATCCTCGCCATGTTCGCCTTCCTGGGGCTCACCGGATTCCTCGCCGAAGGAGCCCGCATCGCTCTCGACGGTCGGCCGGACTTCGAGAAGTTCTCGATCATCGGCTATCCGCTGTCGGGGGCGTTCGACGGTCTGAGCAACCTCAGCGGCGTCCATCAGGCGTTCTGGGTGGCCCACGTCCTGTCGTTCTTCGCCTTCATCGTGATGGTGCCGGCCACCAAGTTGCGCCACATGGTGACGAGCCCGTTGAACATGTACCTGTCGGACCGAGATCGCCCCAAGGGCGCGATGAAGCCGATGCCGAACCTCATGGAGTCCGGGCTCGAGAGCTTTGGCGCCGCGGTCATCGAGGACTTCACCTGGAAGCAACTTCTCGACACCGACGCCTGCACCATCTGCGGGCGCTGCACTTCCGTGTGTCCGGCCCACCTCACCGGCAAGCCCCTCGACCCCCGCGAGATCGTCACCAAGATCGGCCAGGTGATGTCGGAGTCACGGCCGGCCGGTGCCGTGCCGCCCGTCGTCGGCCACGAGGCCGAGCTGACCGTGTCGACCAACGATGTCTTCCAGCGCATTTCCGCCGAAGAAGTGTGGGCGTGCACGACGTGCAAGGCGTGCGACGAGATCTGCCCGGTCAACATCGAGATCCTCGACAAGATCCTCGACATGCGCCGCTACCTCTCGATGATGGAGTCGAACTTCCCGTCCGAGCTCGGTGGCGCGTACAAGGGAATCGAAAACCAGAGCAACCCCTGGCAGCTGTCGCAGTCGACCCGCGCCGACTGGGCCAAGGACTTGCCCGTCGAGGTGCCGATCGTCGACGGCTCCTCCCCACTCGACCACGAGTACCTCTACTGGGTCGGGTGCGCCGGGTCGTTCGACGACAAGAACAAAAAGGTCACCGTGGCGACGGCCAAGCTGCTGCAGCGAGCCGGCATCGACTTCGCCATCCTCGGTCCGAACGAGAACTGCACCGGCGACCCCGCGCGCCGCTCGGGCAGCGAGTACCTCTTCCAGATGATGGCCATGCAGAACATCGAGACGATGAACGGCATGGGCGTGAAGAAGATCATCACCCAGTGCCCGCACTGCTTCAACACCCTCGGCAACGAGTACCCGCAACTCGGTGGGCACTACGAGGTCGTACACCACAGCCAGTTCCTCGAGTGGCTCATAGACACGGGCAAGCTCGACATGACCGAGGCCGAACTCGACGAGCGGGTCGTTTACCACGACAGCTGCTATCTCGGCCGGCACAACGACATCTACATGGCGCCCCGCAAGGTGCTCGGATCGCTCAAGGGCATCGAGATCATCGAGGCGCCCCGCAACGGCACCAAGGGCATGTGTTGCGGCGCCGGTGGTGCCCGCATGTTCATGGAGGAGAACACCGGCAAGAAGGTGAACACCGAGCGGTCACAGGAACTGATCGCCACCGGTGCTGGTCGGGTCGCCACGGCGTGCCCCTTCTGTTACATCATGCTGGACGACGGCACCAAGGAGAACGGAAGAGACGACATCGTGGTCCAGGACATCTCGATGCATCTGCTCGAGGCCCTCGAGAAGGGTGAACGGCGAAGCAACGCTGGCGCCGGCCTGCCCACGCCTTCGGTGACGGAGCCCGTCGAATGAGCACCGAAGAGCACGAGTCGCCCAGTCTCGGCGAAGTCGGTGCGGCCTACGCCGGCGTGCGCTCGCGCGTGACGGATCTGGTACGCGATCTCGATGAGACCAACGCGAACAAGACCGTGCCGGCCTGTCCCGAGTGGCGGGTGCATGACCTGGTGTCCCATGTTGCTGGCGTGGTCGACGACGTCGTCGGTGGACGGCTCGAGGGCGCCGGTTCCGACCCGTGGACAGCCGCCCAGGTGCATGCTCGAAAGGACCGGCCCACCGCCGAGGTGGTCATCGAATGGAGCGGGTTGGCCCCGCAGGTCGAGGTCATCCTCGACAGCTTCGGTCCGGTCGGCCGCCAGGCGGTGATGGACGTGGTCACCCACGAGCACGATCTCCGTAGTGCCCTCGGAGCAGCCGGTGCTCGCGATTCCGACGCCGTGCGCATCGGGACGGGTTGGCTGATGGACGCCGTCATCGGTTCGGCAACGATGGCCGGACATCCGGCGCTGCGGTTGCGCACCACTGAGGGCGAAGAGTGGACGTCCGGCGAAGGCGAGCCCGTGGCCACGGTCACGGGTTCGACCTTCGACCTGTTGCGGGCGTGTAGCGGGAGGCGAACAATCGACGAGATCCGCGCTCTGGATTGGGAAGGCGACGTCGACGCCGTCCTCCCCGCCTTCACCTTCGGACCCTTCACCCCCCTGAGCGAACCCCTCGGGGAATAGCGCCGTCGATCCGCAGCCCGCGTTTACGAGGTGCGGAAGTTCTCGAAGTAGCGGCTCGGGGTCGGGCCCCGCTGGCCTTTGTACTTCGAGCCCACTTTGGCGCTGCCATAGGGGTTTTCAGCCGGCGTCGTCATCTGCAGGAAGCTGATCTGGCCGATCTTCATCTGCGGGTAGAGGGTGATCGGCAGGTTGGCGACGTTGCTCAGTTCGAGGGTGAGATGTCCATCCCAGCCGGCGTCGACAAACCCGGCCGTGGAGTGGATCAACAAGCCGAGACGCCCCAGGCTCGACTTCCCTTCGAGGCGCGCCACCAGGTCATCGGGCAGCGCCACGCGTTCGGCCGTGCTGCCGAGCACGAACTCGCCGGGATGGAGGATGAAGACGTCGTCCTCCTTGATTTCGACCAGTTCGGTCAGCTCTTCCTGGTCTTCCTTGACGTCGATGACCCGCATCGTGTGGTTCCGGAATACCCGGAAATAGCGGTCGAGGGTGAGGTCGACGGACGACGGCTGGATGTAGGCATCGTGCAGCGGCTCGATGACGATTCGTCCGTTGGCCAACTCTTCGCGGATGGTGCGGTCCGACAAGATCATGGTGGACGGCACGCTATCCGGCGGTCACCCCGGAGGCTGTCCTGGGAGAAGCCAGCTGCCCAACTGCGCGTGGGTTCCGTGCAATGGGGCGAAGAGATCGCCGAGGTTCTATGACGCGACCTCCGCACCCATGTTCGATCCGCCCGTCCTCGACCCGGTGGTCGCTTTCCTGGCCGATCTCGCCGCGACGGCCGGGCGCTGGAGTTCGCCGCCGGCATCGAGCTCTCGGAACCCATGGCCGACCAACTTCGCCGGAAGGCCGGCGCCGAAGCCATCGAGTTGACCATCGGCGACATGACCTCGGCGCGCATCGACGGTGCCTTTCGGTTGGTCTACCTGGTGTTCAACACGATCATGAACGTCACCACCCAGGACGAACAGGTGGCTGTCTTCGCCAACGCAGCCGCACACCTCGAGCTCGATCTGATGGCCCGCCTCGCCGGGCTCCAGATGCGTGACCGATGGGCGGTGCCTCGACGTGCTCAGCGGCAGTCGGCCACGGCTCGGTCGATGGCGAGTTCGATCGCCCGTCGACCGGCTGGGGGTGGTGGATGGGATCGCAGCCCGTCGAGCATCCCGATGAGCGCGGCGATGTCAGCCCACCGGTGGAACGATCGGCCCGTCGCCTCTTCGGCGAACTGCGTGTAGAGGTCAGCGAAATTGGGCGCGTAGCCCAAGAAGTTGGCTCGGCAATGCCCGATGTCGACCGACGGCGGGCCGACGCATGCCGACGCCCAGTCGATCACGCCGCTGACATGGCTGCGCTGCCACAAGACGTTGCCTGGATGGAAGTCGCGGTGCACGAAGCAGCGTTCGGTCTCGAGCACCGGGCCATGGAAGATCTCGATGGCCCGCTCCCACACGAGCCGATTCGTCGCCCACGCCGGCGGCTCGTAGCTCGCCTGCGCGTAGTTGGCGTACTGGCCGACATCGACAGCGGCGATCGCCGCGTCGTGGATCGCCGGCAACACGTCGGCCAATCGGACCAGCCAGTGAGTAAGACCCTTCGGGTCCCACACGACCCGGCCAGGAAGCCAGGTCATCAACACGACCGGGACACCGGCCGCAGCTCCGGTCTCGTCCGAGGCGACGAGCCGCGGGGTCGGCAGATCGATCGCAGCAGCCGTTCGAAGGGCTGCCGCTTCGTGCAGCACAGCACCAGGTAGCTCGTCCTGCAGTTCCGGACGGACATGGCAGCGCAGGACCAGCTTCGATGCGGCCGCGCCCGCCACGTCGAGGGAGTACATCGCTGAGGACGTTCCGCCCCGCAGCACCTCCCACCCGTTGATCGTCACGCTCGCAGCTGACTCCGCCCACCGAAGGGCAGCATCCGTCGGCGGAGACCGCAGAAGCCGGCGAGTCGCGTCGTCATCCCAGAAGCCATACGGCGACTCGCTCTCCGACACGTCGAAACACCTATCGCATTCCTGGACCGGCATGTCGAGAACGCGCCAATCGGGAAGGCGGTCGCAGTTCCCATCGCGCCAGCGCCCGACAGGACATTCAGCACACAAGGATCACCCGCATATCTACACCTCGGGGCGGGCTGCACCATGCGCTTCGTGAGCATGGGCGGCGTAGGCACCAATCAGTTCAGCTTGATTGGCGAAGGTCCCTTTCCAGGCGCAATGGGCGCAGTTGGCGACGACCCCGGCGATGACCGTCTCGCCCTCACCGACTCGGTCTGCCGCTTCACCCGCTCGGCTGCGGTCGAGTATTGGGTGTGCGGTGTGGGCTACCTCGCCGCCGTCCTCGTCGAGACACGCCACATACCCCGCGTAGTTGGAGTCAACGGGATTCCAAGCCACCCACGCCCGCCGCAAGGTCCTGTCCATCAGTCCAACCTGCCCGCGACCGATGCCCGAACGATCCCACGTCGGGTCGCGTCAGGTCCTGGCGAGACGACGAACAAGCATGACGATGCCGACAATGGCCAGACATAGGGCCGTCCACACGAGGACCCAGCCGACGCTGCCAGGCAGCAGCGCCAAAGAACCGACTGCCCAGAGTGCCCACCCCGCGATCCGCAAGAGGCGACCAGTCACATCTCCATGGTCCCATGCCAATCAGGCACTTCGGCGCAGGTGCACCGTTTAGGCGCACGGTGGGCCGGGTGGGATGTTGTCCCGCAGGAAGACCACTCGGTACTTCTTGTTCGTGAAGACGGCCTTGCCGCTGGTCTGGATCCGCAGCTTGCCGATGTTGTCCCATCCAGGCACATCCTGGCCGTCGGCTATCGGGGTCTCGGCACGCCAGTTCGTGCCATCAATCCTCGCACCGCGCACGCCGCAGTGCGCACCGACCGAGTACTCGTAAGTCCTGCCGACGACGACGCCAGCGGTATACGGCGGCGCATCGAAATCAGGCCACCTCTGGGATCCCTGGTTTGTCGGCATTGTTACGGCAGCGGTGATCCCGGCCAGCAGAAGGACCGCCGCGAGCGCCATCAGAAGCCGGAGTTTCATGCTTCTTCGACGGTACAAGCGCCGCCGTGGTTCCGTCTCCTGGCCGTCCGCCTATCGGCACAGAGGCGCTCAGGTCTCGAAGTTGAGTGCCACCGGACCGAGGCGTAGGTCCTCGACCGAGATTCCGGGTGTCCCGGAGAGCAGAAGGTGCCGCTTCTTCATCCCGCCGGCGGCGAGCCAATCACCGGTGCTTGCGGTCACGACCCGGAACTGCGTCGGAGTGCCATCCACGGAGAGCATCACCAAACGCTCTTCAAGGCTGACGCTCCACGGCAGACGGACCTTGTGCGGGATGGAGCGCACGATCGCATTCCTGACCAGGCTGTCAGTCCCTCCGAGCGGCCTGGTTCCCGTCGTCACCTCCACTCGGCCGTCGGGAGTCCGATACAGCAGCGTCATTTGCGAACAAGGGCGACCATCGTGATTGTTGAGAACTCCTTCACCAACCTGCGGACCCAGCAATCCAAAGACGGGATTGCCGAACTCCTCGGCGGCGGTGCGCATCTGCATGATC
>JBKJLU010000083.1:0-9798 GCA_046596815.1 Acidimicrobiales bacterium
CGTCGATGCAGCGGTTGCGGGCCACGACCGACAGCCAAGGCCGCACCCGCATGGGCGCGTCCTTGGTGATCAGCGTGCGCTGCAACGCCACGAAGCACTCCTGGGCCATGTCCTCGGCGGCGTGCACGTCGCCGCCCAGGTAGCGGCGGCACCGGGCCGTCAGCCAGTCGCCGTGGCGATCGACCAGGCGACGGAAGGCGTCGGCGTCACCACGACGGACGGCATCGACCAGCTCGACGTCGTCCTCGACCTCCAACAACCCCCCGGCCATCGGGCCGAGTGTACGGACCATGGACGACCCGTTCCAGGCGCGCTACTCCTGGACGAGCTCGATCAGTGCGCCGAACGAGGTCTTCGGATGGAGGAAAGCCACGGTCGTTCCACGCGACCCGGTGCGGGGGTGCTCATCGACCACGCGTGCCCCCTCGCTCTTCACGTGCTCGAGCACGGCGGCCGTGTCGGCCACGCGGTACCCGACGTGATGAATGCCCTCACCGTTGCGCTCCATGTACTTCGCCAGCGGCGACGTGTCGGTGTAGGGCGTGAGGAGCTGGATGTAGGAGTCGGCCACCTTGATCAGGGCTTCTTCCACACCGTCACTCTCGATGCGCTCCTGGTGGGCGACGCCGGCACCGAACATCTTCTGGTACCAGCTCACCGTGGCGTCGAGGTCCTTGACGGCGAGACCGATGTGGTCGATCTCCGTCAGGACCCCGGACCCGCCCTCGTGTTCGTGGCTCGCCGAACCGTGGGTGTGTTCCACCGCTACACCAGGCCCTTGACGGACTCGGGCATGTCCTTGGCGACCCGAACGATCGGGATGCCGGTCTGGGTGTTCTCGTGCATCTCGTGGAATGCACGGCCGGCATCCTCGAAGGCGTAGATCTCGGAGTGGACCGTCGGCTTGAAGACCTTGCCGTAGAGCTCGGTCGCCGCTGCGCATCCCTCGGGCGTCTCGTAGTGCGTGTGGTCGATGGTGACCTGCTTGGCCGACATCAACGTCGAGTTGTATTCGACGACCTGCGAGAGTTGCCATCCCGCCGACACGTTGACGCCCTGACGGGCCGCCACGGCGAGGCCGGCCGGGAAAACCGGGCCGCGCAACATGTCGCACACGATGTGCATGTTGGTGCCGCCGGTGAGGTCGCGTACCTCCTTGCGGAACGCATTGGTGTCGTCGCGGCTGGCGAAGCGGTTGTACTTCTTCTGGTCGATGCCGATGATCCCGAAGGCTTCGAGGGCGTCGCGACGCTCCTTTGATCCGGCGCAGAAGTAGGCGTTGTGGCCCTCGGCCTTGGCCAGCTGGAGGAAAAGTTCGCCCACGCCGCCGCCGAAACTCAAGACGTTGAGCACGGCCTGCTTCTCCCGGGTGACCTTCACGCGATAGATGCCGAGGGCGCGGCGCCACAGGTGGTACGCGGTCGGCGCCCGGAGCGGCAGGGCGGCGATCTCCCAGAGGTTCAGCCCGCACTCGAGGGGCGCGTGGATGAGCTGCCACTCGCCGACGACGGCCTCCTCGGCGTACCAGCCGATCGACTCGGGCTGGTCGTACGCCCAAATCCTGAGCGGAAACCCGAACTCGTCGGGCTCGCCGTTGCAGTGGGTGATGACGACGTCGCCGGCCTTGAACTTGGTGACGTGTTCACCGACCTCGACCACCTCGCCGACGGCGCTGTTCCCGGGGTACATGCGCCCGCCGCGCGCCTCGGCAATGTTGATCGTGTCGGCCGTCGCTGCGTGGTCGAGGTTGTGCTCGACGGAGAACGCGAGGATGCGCATCCGGACGTCAGTAGGACCGACGTCGGGCAGCTGCAGCTCGTCGAGGATGATGACCTTCGACACGTCGACGTCGGCGGTGTTCCCGCCCGTCCGCTCCCGCTCGGCGGCGACGGACTCGGTGGTGATGCTGTAGGCGCGCACGGTGGTCGACATGGGCGGGACGCTAGAAGAGTCGAGCGCCGAGCTGCCAAGTGCGGTAGCCACTGTCCTCGGAGGTTCACACATGTCCACCCCGACAGTCCGCTATCACTCGTTCGTCTCCGACAACATCCGTTGGGACGGGTTCACGTTGCGCGACGGCGACATCATCATCAGCACGCCCCCGAAGTGCGGCACCACGTGGATGCAGATGCTGGTGGCCTCACTGGTGCTCCCGGGGGGGATCGATCGACCGCTCACCCGGATCTCGCCGTGGCTCGAGATGCTCACCGCCCCCCTCGACGGCGTGCGGGCCGACCTCGAGGCCCAGGCCCACCGCCGGCTCATCAAGAGCCACACCCCGTTCGACGGACTGCCCGACGACGATCGCCTCAGCTACGTCTGCGTCGCCCGCGATCCCCGCGACGTCGCACTGTCCTGGGACAACCACCGCGCCAACCTCGACATGGAGCGCTTCGTCCAGGCCCGCATCGACGCCAGCGGGAGTGACGACCTCGCCGAGCTGGGTCCGCCCTCGGCGCCACTGGCCGACGATGTGCTCGGCCGCTTCTGGCAGTGGGTCGAGGAGCCCAACCTCTCCGGGGGCATCGGCTGCCTCGAAGCGACGCTGCACCACCTGCACACGTTCTGGGCGCAACGCTCCCGAGCGCAGGTGGCCCTCTTCCACTACGGCGACTTGACGCACGATCTCGACCGCGAGGTCCGCCGGTTGGCCGACTTCCTCGGGATCGAGGCAGACGAGTCCCGCATCGACGCCGTCGTCGCCGCCGGCACGTTCGCCGCCATGAAGGCCGATGCTGCCAACCTCGCTCCCGGAGGTCCGGACGGGCACTGGCGCTCGGCCGACCAATTCTTCGAGAAGGGCCCCGGACGGACCTGGCGAGACGTGCTCGACGATGCCGGGGACGATCGCTATCGCGCGCGCATCGCCTCCCTCGGCTACGACCCCGAATTCCTTGCCTGGGCCCACGGCGCCGGCTGGTAGGCCGAGGGAACTGGCGGGGAACCCCCGAGTCCTTCCTACACTGGGTCCGTTCGCATTCGCGCTCAGGAGGCCCTATGCCCGGTTCCGTCATCGTCTCGGGGGCACGCACCCCCATCGGGAAGCTCTCGGGCGCCCTCGCCGGCTTCACCGCCATGGATCTCGGCGGCTTCGCCATCCGGGCGGCCCTCGAGCGCGCCGGCGTGTCCGGCGAGCAGGTCGACTACGTGTTCATGGGCCAAGTGCTCCAGGCCGGCCAAGGTCAGATGACCGCCCGACAGGCGGCCGTCAACGCCGGCATCCCGATGAGCGTGCCGGCCACGACCATCAACAAGGTCTGCCTGTCCGGGCTCAATTCGATCTACCTCGCCGACCAGATGATCTCGAGTGGCGACGCCGAGATCGTGATCGCCGGTGGGATGGAGTCCATGACCAAGGCGCCGCACTTGCTCCCCGGCGCACGCGAGGGCTATCGCATCGGCGACAGCACCCTCGTCGACTCCATGATGTTCGACGGTTTGTTCTGCGCCTTCGACGTGTGCGCCATGGGTGCCGGCACGGAGAAGTACACCAAGGCCGCCGGCACCATCAGCCGCGAGCAGCAGGACGCCTTCGCCGCCGAGTCGCACGAGCGGGCATCCGCCGCCATCAAGGACGGCAAGTTCGCCGAGGAGATCGTCAACGTCGAGGTTCCGCAGCGCAAGGGTGACCCCGTCATCGTCGACACCGACGAGGGCGTGCGGCCCGGCACCACGACCGACACGCTCGCCAAGCTGCGCCCGGCCTTTGCGGCCGACGGCACGATCAGCGCCGGCAACGCCAGCCAGATCAGCGACGGCGGCGCCGCCGTCGTCGTCATGTCCAAGGCGGCCGCCGAGAAGGCCGGCGTGACGCCCCTCGGAGAGATCGTCTCCTACGGCCAGGTCGCCGGCCCCGACGCCTCACTCCTCACCCAGCCCGCCCGGTCGTCACTTCAGGCCATCGAGAAGGCGGGCAAGAAGGTCGGCGACATCGACCTGTTCGAGTTCAACGAGGCCTTCGCCGCGGTCGGCCTCGCCTCCATGGCCGACCTCGGCCTCACCGACGAGATCTGCAACGTCAACGGCGGCGCCATCGCCCTCGGCCACCCCATCGGCATGTCGGGCACCCGCCTGGCCATGACCATCCTCCACGAGCTCAAGCGTCGTGGCGGCGGCTCCGGTGTGGCCGCACTCTGCGGCGGCGGCGGCCAGGGCGACGCCCTGTTCTTGAAGACCCTGTAATCGGTTCGCTTCGCAGAAGCGTGCTTCGCTCACGTGCCGGCTGCTCGCTGGCGCTCCCGACGCCGGCCTCTACGAGGTCGGCGTTGGCGCGTTTTCGCCCCCCTTCAACCTTCGACGTTTCGGCGGCCTTCCAAGGCGCGGCCGAGGGTGAGTTCGTCGGCGTACTCGAGGTCGCCGCCGACGGGGAGGCCGCTGGCCAGGCGAGTGACGGTGATGCCGAGCGGCTGGAGCTGGCGGGCCAGGTACATGGCCGTGGCCTCGCCCTCGAGGTTCGGATTCGTACAGAGGATGACCTCGACGATGGGCTCGGTGCCGAGGCGGGCGAAGAGTTCCTTGATCCGGAGCTGGTCGGGGGTGACCCCTTCGAGCGGATTGAGGGCGCCCTGCAACACGTGGTAGCGACCCTTGAACTCGAGGGTCTTCTCGAGCGCCGCGATGTCCCGGGGCTCCTCGACCACGCACACCAACGTGGGGTCGCGGCGGGGGTCGCGACACAGCTCGCACTCGGTCTCGTCCGGAGTGTCGGGTGAGCGGTCAGCGACGTTCCAGCATCGCCGGCAGAACGTCATCCGCTCCTTCACGCTGATGATCGACCGCGACAGCCGCAACGCGTCTTCGGCCGGGAGCTTCAGCAGATGAAAGGCGATGCGCTGGGCCGACTTCGGTCCGATGCCGGGAAGGCGGCCGAGCTCGTCGATCAGATCCTGGACCGGGGGCGGGTAGACGCTTATGGAAGCAGCCCTCCGAGGGCGCCACCGAAGCCGCCCATCGCCTGTGCGTTCAGCTCGTTGATCTTGCCCAACGCATCCCGCACCGCCGCCAGCACCAGATCCTGCAGCATCTCGACGTCGGCCGGGTCGACCACCGTCGGATCGATGGTCACCGCCTGGAAGTCGAATCCGCCGGTGACCCGCACTTTGACCACGCCGCCCCCGGCCTGTCCCTCGACGACCTGGGTGGCCACCTGGGATTGGGCATCGAGGAGTTGTTGCTGCATCGACTGGGCTTGGGCGAGCAACCCACTGAGGTCGAATCCCCCGACGCCGGCTGCGCCTTCGTCGTCGTCGAACTCGTCGTCGTCGTCGAAGTCGTCGTCCTCGACGAAGTCGTCGTCCTCGACGATCTCCAGCTCTTCGGTCATGGCCCTACCTCCTCGGCGCCGGGAAAGGCGCTCTTCACACGGTCGGCGGGCGAGCTCGTCGCCGCCGGCGCGTCCCGCAACTCGTCCATGGAGAACGACGATTCGTCGTCCGGCGCATCGGTCGGGACCTGGTCGGCCACCAGCTGCAGTGCCACCGGACGACCGAAGTGGGCCGTCAGCGCCGCCTCGACCTCGGGCTGCATCGGCAGACACTGGTCGCGATGCACCGCGCCGGGCAGTGCGAACACGGCGCGTCCGTCAGCTCCGGGAAGGAACCGACCGGCGGCATAGCGGGATCGAGCGCGCGCCGAGAGGTGCCCCAGAATCGTGTCGCCCCAGGCCTTTGTCAGCTCTTCGCGACTCGGAGCCTCACCGCCAGCCTGCGCTACGGGTGGCGCTTCCGTGGCTGCAGCCGACGCGACTGCATCCGGCGCCGACGTAGCGGCGGGTGCAGGGGCAGGGGCGGGACGGGGTCCACCCCGGTACGACCCCAGTGAGCGTCCGCCCGGAGGGGGAGGAGGCGCCGACACCACGGCCGCCGACGTCGCCGGCGGCGGGCGCGGCGCGCTGGGACGGGCCGGAGGAACCTTGGGCAGATTGTGCGGACCCGGCTGGCCCTCGACGACGGCCGGCGATGCCGGGGCCACCGGCGGTCCCGTCACCTCCGGCGTCGGCGTCGCGACCGAGGTCTCGGCCGCCGGCTCCTGCACTCTCGGCCCGTCCGTCGGCGCCCCCGACACAAGTCGGCGCTCGAGGCGCTCGACCCGCTCGAGTAATGCGGCGACCGAGACGTCGGCCTCGGGAGCCGTGACCCGAACCAGAGCGACCTCGAGGGTGACCCGGGGATCGAGGGCCTCGCGCATCTCCGTCAGGGCTTCGCCGAGCGTCTCCATGGCCCGCACGAGGGCGGCCGGACCGAGTTTGCGCCCGACCTCGGCCACCCGCTCGACCTCGAGCGGCGGAAGATCGACGAGCGCCGGCGCCCGTCCGGCGAGGAAGGCGTCCCGGAGGGCCGCCAGCACCTCCTCGGCCAGGCGTCGGGGGTCACGGCCGGCGCTGCACCCTCCGGCCACCGCCGTCAGAGCTCGGGCCGAGTCCCGCTCGACGAGCGCCTCGAGAACTTCGGATGCGACCGGGACCTCATCCTCGGCTCCCCCCAACGCCGCCGCCTGGTCGAGCACCGACAACGCATCTCGGGCCGACCCACTCCCCCGGCGGACGACCTTGTCGAGGTCGTCGTCGGCCAGGCCGAGGCCGGCGTCGGCGTTGATGGTGCGGACCAGTCCACCCAACGTGTCGGCCGCCAGCAGGTGGAACTGGAAGTGCTGGACCCGGCTGATGATGGTCGGCAGCACCTTCTGCGGATCGGTGGTGGCGAGGACGAAGACCACATGCGAAGGCGGCTCTTCGAGCGTCTTCAGCAACGTGTTCGACGCCGCCGTCGACAGCATGTGGACCTCGTCGATGATGTACACCTTGCGCAGGCCGGTGGTGCCGAGGGCGGCCCTGGACACCAGATCGCGCATGGCGTCGACGCCATTGTTCGACGCCGCATCCATCTCGATGACGGCGAAGGAATTGCCCGTCGTCACGGAGGTGCAGCTCTCGCAGACGCCGCAGGGTTCGCCGTCATCGAGCTTCTCGCAGTTGAGGGCCTTGCCCAGGATGCGAGCCGTCGATGTCTTGCCGGTGCCTCGGGGCCCGCTGAACAGATACCCCTGACCGACCCGGCCCTCGCGCACGGCGTTCCGCAGCGCCACGGTGACGTGGTCTTGTCCCAGCACCTCGACAAACCGGTTGGGCCGGTAGCGCCGGTAGAGCGACTGATAGGTCTCGTCGGCCACGCGGCGATCCTAAGGGAGAGCCGGCATACGAGAGCCGCTTGAAAACTCCGTGAGAGGGCGAGAGCCGGTGCCCGGTGCGACGGTCAGGCTGAACTGCGGCACACAATGCCATCCGCTGAGAGCTGCTGCCTTCCGGCCCTGACTCGGTTCACGGGACACCGTTGCGCAGGACCCGACCGCCGCACCCGGCACCGGCTCACGAAGCAACGTCGATCAAACTGCGACGACGCCACACGATACCCTGTCCGCCCTGCCTCCGGGCGGGCCGGGAGGGATGCGAGAGCGGCCGAATCGGTACGATTGGAAGTCGTATGAGGGGCAACCCTCCGTGGGTTCAAATCCCACTCCCTCCGCTCGATTGCAGTTGTCGTAGCTAGCCGCCGCAGCGGACGAAGCCCACGGTGAGGTCGGCGCAGCCGTCGCCCCCCGTCGGCGTCGGCTCGGTCGAACCTTCTTCGCCTCCGGCCGCCGGTTGCCCAGGCGTGGGCGCCGGCCGGGGAGGAGGCGGCGGGCGCAGGTCGAGATCGCCGGTGAGCTGATCCTGTTGGACGGGGAGGCGGTTCGGAAAGTCCCGCTTCAGCTCGGCCGTCGCGAACGCGAACGCCGCCTCGACGGTGGTCAGACCCTTCTCGAGCATCCCCCGGCGGACCATGTACTCGACGAGGTACGAGCGACCGAAGCGCCCGTTCTCGTAGGCCAGGCTGTCGGCCGGAGCCGCCGCCGTCAGAATGCGACCAGGCCGGACGACCTCGTTGAAACCTCCGGCGAAGCAGCCGGCGATCCCGATCCAGGTGCGACTCGCCCGGAGTCCGTCGAGGAGGCGGGCGAGGTCAGTGTCGAGCACCATCTCGCCGTCTGCGCCGACCAGGGCTTCGGTGGTGCTGGAGACCTTGCGGACATGGCCGGCGAAGAAGAACACGGCGGTGGCGTCGGCGGACGCGTGGGAGTTCAACCAGTCCACGGCGGCCCGGATGTTCGACGCCGTCGCTTGGCCGTTTTGCAGGAGGAGACGGCGATCGGCGGTCACGCCGACCCTGGCCAGGGCTTCGTCCATGTCGTTGACGTCGTTGACGGCCGAGCGCAG
This sequence comes from Acidimicrobiales bacterium, assembly GCA_046596815.1. Taxonomy (GTDB): domain Bacteria; phylum Actinomycetota; class Acidimicrobiia; order Acidimicrobiales; family CADCTF01; genus DATLED01. The sequence goes on from JBKJLU010000083.1 coordinate 8,252, forward strand.
ATCGGCGGATTCACCGGGGTAGTCGTTCACGCCGATGAGTACGGCCCACGTGCCGCCCAGAGGCGTGACCGTCGACGAGGTGCTCTGGCGGAGCATCGGGGGCGGAGGGGTCCTTCGCGAGGGCTTCTCGAACACCGCAGGAGGAGGCGCAATGGGCTTGTCGCCCCCACGGGGAGCGACCACGATCAGTGGAGCGGCCGCCGAGGTGGACGTCGTGGCCACCGGGATCTCGGTCGGCGGGGACGGGATGGTGTCGGGTACCCGCAGGCGCTCGGCCAGCGCATCGGGTCCTCCGGCGAGCGTGTACGAGACCCCGGCCACGTCCGTGGGGCGGGTTTCAGGATCGGCCGTGGCGCCGAGGAGACCGCTCTGGTCCCAGGCAACAAGGGTGGCGAGGGCGACGACTACGCCGCCGACCACCAGCCGACTCCGATGCAACCTCACGACCCGCTCCCGTCCGTGACCCAAGGTGAAAAGTCCGCCGGACGGCCCCAGCGCCGCCCGACAGTGCTCTTCGTTTGCACTATTCGACGGCGGGGTACCAGATTCCTTCTCACTGTTCATCACCTACGGTGGCGACCGTGCTCCGGGATGCCGATGTGGACAACCGTCTCATGGCTATCGCCCTCGAAGAAGCCCGGGCGGCGACCGCTCACGGTGATGTACCGATCGGGGCCCTCGTCGTCGTCGGGGGCGAGATCGTGGCCCGGCGCCACAACGAACGGGAGTTGCGGCCCGATCCCACGGCCCACGCCGAAGTGCTGGCCCTGTCCGATGCCGCCAGGGCGCTGGGGACGTGGCGCCTCACCGAGGCAACCCTGGTGGTCACGCTCGAACCGTGTCCGATGTGTGCAGGGGCCGCCGTGGCCGCCCGCCTCGGTCGACTCGTCTTCGGGGCCGCCGACCTCAAGGCCGGAGCGTGCGGCTCGCTCTACAACGTCTGCGCCGACCCCCGCCTCAACCACGAGGTGCCGATCACGGCGGGCGTGCGGGCGGAGGAGTGTTCCGCCCTCCTCACCGGCTTCTTCGCTGAACGACGCCGTCCGAGCGATACCATCTGACGCTGCTGCTTCATCCGGGAGGGGTGCGAGAGCGGCCGAATCGGACGGTCTCGAAAACCGTTGTGGCGCAAGTCACCGTGGGTTCAAATCCCACCCCCTCCGCCACCCTGACCAGGGCTATCGTTTCCCGAAAGCCCTGGTCAGAGGCAGTCAGGCTCAATTCAGTCGGCTGAGCGAGATCCGGCAGCCGTGGCCCGGGTGAGGCGACGAGCGCCGAGCGCGGCGAGGACGAGGCCGAGGCCGGCGATGCCGCCGGCCGAACTTGTTCAGGGTTTGTGTGGGGATGCGAAAGAGCCGCCGACGGTTTCCCGGCGGCGGCCCTCTCTCCCATCACCTGGCTCGTCGTCGTTGACGAGCCGAGGACGAATTACCAGCTGCCGCCACTGCTGTAGGTGGAGGTGCCGTCGGCACTCCAGTCGATGCGGATCGAGCTCTTGTTCCACTCGTCCGAGCAACCGTCGCGGTCGCTGTCCGAGCACCAGGTCA
>JBKJLU010000298.1:0-2672 GCA_046596815.1 Acidimicrobiales bacterium
CTTCTGGGAGGAGCCGGCGAACGAGCCCCACGGCGACCAGTTCGACACCGGCGACGGCCGCATCGAATGGCGTCGCCCGAGTGGTGAGGTCGTGCTCGTCGAACGACGCGACATCGCCCGCGTCGATCTCGGACGACCCGACGCGGACGCCTATGCCATCGACTGGACGAGCACGCTCACGCCGTCCATCGACGTCGTCCTCGACCGCACGCCCTACACGACGTGGGGAGGGTACGGAGGGCTCACCATCCGGGGTGCCGGCGATTGGGAGGACACCCGCATCCTCGTCGCCGACGGTTCGATCCATCGCCGACCCGAAGCCGTGCCGTCGCCCTGGTGCGATCTGTCGAGCGACGATGCCGGCATCACGTTCCTCGACCATCCGGAGAACGTTCGCCACCCCGTCACCTGGTACGGCGCCACCCGTTCGCGCGTCTACGGCAACGACGGCTGGTCGAACTATCTCAACGCCGCCTTCCTCTTCCACGAGGGACTCTCGATTGCGACCGGCAACACGTTGACCTTGCGCTACCGGCTGGTGGTGCACGACGGGATGTGGTCGATCGACCAATGCGACGAAGCCTGGAGGAGCTGGGTCAATGGGTGAGTTCGATGGGTGAACTGCTGCACGCTTCGGTCGAGTGGATGGATCGGTGGTGGGACCCGGAAGCGGGGTTGCTCTGGAACATGGAGGGGTCGTTCGACGAGATCGGCCCGCCCCGCTCGATCCATCTCGTGCCCCAGTCGGCCTGGTACGTCGCCGGTTTGTTGTTCCGAGGCGCGCCCGGCGACGAGGAGCGGGCCGTTCGCACCATCGAGGCACTGCTGGCCTGCCAGTACGACGATCCGGGGACGGTGTGGCACGGCACGTTCGCCCGGTTCCTCGAGACCCCGTATCCGAAGAGCGACGCCATCATGTGGTTCGACTTCGACCCCAACTGGCGCCAGTTCATCGGCACCACCTTCGAGTTCCTGCTGCAAGAGGGCCAACCGGGGCGGTCGCTCGACGCCGCGTTGCAGACGCGACTGCGGGCATCGATCGAACTCGCCGTCACCGGCGAACCCCTCGACCGCGTGCCGCCGAGCTACTCGAACATTGCCCTCATGCGGGCGTGGCTCGAGGTCGAGCACGGCCGCCCGGGCGCCGAGGACTACGCCGCCCAGGTCGTCGAACTGTTCGACGAGCACGGCGCCTTCGAGGAGTACAACTCCGCGACCTACTACGGCATCGACCTCTACGCATTGGCGTTGTGGCGCGACCGATCGTCGTCCTCGATGCTGCGCGACGCCGGCGCTCGCATCGAGGCCGCGCTGTGGCGAGACATCGGTCGCTGGTACCACCCGGGCATGCGCAACCTCTGCGGTCCGTGGAGCCGTTCGTACGGGATGGATCTGCGTGAATACGTGTCACTGCTCGGCCTGTGGATGGTGCCAGCCGTGGGTCTCGCCGCCGCTCCCCTGCCCGATATCGTCACCGGCCGGCCGTTCGACCACGCCCACGACCTGAGCAACGGTCCCTTGGCCGACGCCCTCGGACCGGTGGTGCCCGCCGACGTCGACCTGCTGCGTTTCGGCGGCGAGCACACGGTGACCCAGCGCATCACGTCTCCCGTGTCCACCGACCGGGTGGCGACCGGGTGGCTCTCCGAGCGGGTCATGTGCGGCGGCGAGACGGGCACCCTCGGTGCGTCGGCGCGCGGGCAGTACCACCCGGCCACGGTCCACTGGTCGATGCCCGATGGCGATGTCGGCTGGATCCGTCTGGTGCACTACGCGCCGGCACGCGCCGTGGCGTCGGCCGGCGCGGTCGCCATCACCTGTCTGCCATCGGCCAAGCGGGGACCGGTCGCGCCCGAGCTGTGGGTGTACTCCCCTGGCGGGCTCTCGGTCACCGGACGGACGTGGACGCTTCCCGGTCTCGACGTGGAAGTGGCCGCCGGCTTCGACGACCTGAACGGCGACGGCAATCTGTGGAAGGTGCGCTTCCCCGTCGGCACCGAGGACCTCTCCCTGTCGTTCTCGGCCACGTGAGTCTCACGGCCACCTGCGTGTGGCGGATCTCCTCCGAGGTCGTCGCCGCCCTCGACGGCCGGTTCAGCGATCCGGTCGATGCCTACGTCAACGGGTCCCAGACGTGGTTGTTGGAGAACGGACCTGGCGGCATCGTCCTCGAGTGGCGGCTCCATCCGATCGCCGGATACGAGCGGCCAGCGACGATGGGCACCTACGACGTGTTCCCCACCGTCGCCGCCGCCGTCGTGGCCGGCGACGAGCCCCCCGTGCCGTTGTCCTCGCTGTGGGACGGGCTGGAAGCCTTCGCCGCCTATGACGACGAGGTCGAGCCGGCACCGCTGCGGGCCGCCGTGGTCGAGGCCCTCGGCGTCGAGCCCGACGCCTGCGGCCTGGTCGATCACGACACCATCGCCGATACCTGGGAGCACACCCGCGGCGCCGTCAGCATCGTCACCGCCCTCCTCGACCAACTCACCCCACCGGACCCGCCCATTCAGTCGTAGGTGGCCTCGATCCACCAGCGGCCGTTCTCGACGGCGGCGAGGTAGGCGGCGCCCGCGGGGGTGAGCAGCTGGAACCGGGCGCGGCGGCGGTGCTCGGGCGGGTCCCACCAGCGCTCGTCGACGGGCCAGGGGCCGGCCCAGCCGGTGACGTCGACC
>JBKJLU010000354.1:0-8516 GCA_046596815.1 Acidimicrobiales bacterium
TGGGCGGATCTATCCGTCCCATGCACGAAGGAATCCGCCCAGAACGTCGCTCGTAGACTCGTTTCGTGTCCGCGTTCATCGACGAATCCCAGATCCACGTCAAGGCGGGGAACGGCGGCGCGGGTGCGGTGTCGTTCCGTCGTGAGGCCCACGTCTCCAAGGGCGGACCGGATGGTGGCGACGGCGGCAGTGGCGGCGATGTCTGGTTGCAGGCCGACCGCAACGTCTCGTCGCTGATCGCCTTCTCCGACCACCCCCACCGCGCCGGTGGCAACGGCACCCACGGCAAGGGAAAGGGCAAGCACGGCGCTCGCGGCAACGACCTGGTCGTGCCCGTGCCCGAGGGCACCGTCGTGCGCGGCCTCGACGGCAAAGTCCTTGCCGACCTCGTCCACGCCGGCGACCGCTACCTGTCGGCAAAGGGTGGGCAAGGCGGTCACGGCAATTCCCGGTTCCTCTCCAACCGCCGGCGGGCCCCAGCCTTCGCCGAGCAAGGTGAAGTGGGGGAGGAGTTCTACCTGAACCTCGAGCTCAAGCTCATGGCCGACGTCGGACTGGTGGGATTCCCGAACGCCGGGAAGAGCACGTTCATCTCTCGGGTTTCGGCGGCCAAGCCGAAGATTGCCGATTACCCCTTCACCACGCTGCAGCCGAACCTCGGGGTCGTCCGCCTCTCCGACGCCGAGTTCATCATCGCCGACATCCCTGGTCTCATCGAAGGGGCCAGCGAGGGCAAGGGCCTCGGCCATCAGTTCCTGCGCCACGTCGAGCGAGCCCGGGTCATGCTCTTCCTCATCGACCTGGCCCCGTCGGACGGACGGCCCCCGTCCGAGCAGGAGCGCATCCTTCTCGACGAACTCGGCCGCTACCGCCCTGAGCTGCTCGAGCGGCCCCGCTTGATCGTCGGATCGAAGGCCGACGTCGCCGACGACGAGTTGTTCGAGTGGCACGGACCCCGCATCTCGGCCATGACCGGCGAGGGGCTGCAAGAGACGCTGGGACAGCTGGCGGTGCTGGTCGGTCAGGCTCGTGCGACACAACCGGTACGGGACTCGTTCGTCGTGCACCGACCAGAAGGGGAGGGCGTACGCATCGAGCGGTCGGACGATGCGTCGTGGGTCGTGCACGGTCGCCCCGCAGCTCGGGCCGTCGCCCTCAACGACATCACCAGCGCCGACGCCCTGCTCTTCGTGCAGCAGCGCTTGAAGCGCATGGGTGTCGACAAGGCGCTGGCCAAGGCGGGCGTCTCGGATGGCGACATCGTGCACATCGCCGGCTTCTCGTTCGAGTACCAGGAGGAGTAGTGACCCTGGTCGTCGTGAAGGTCGGGACCTCGTCGATCACCGACGACACCGGCGTCATCGACGTCGGCGCCATCGAGAAGCTCTGCGGCGAGGTGGCGGCGGCCCGGGCCGACGGGCATCGCGTCGTGGTCGTGTCGTCGGGAGCCATCGCCGCCGGTCTGCCGGCACTCGGGATGGCCCGCCCCCGTGACATCGCCACCCTGCAGGCCGTCGCCGCCGTCGGACAGAGCCGTCTGATGCGCGTCTACGACGAGGTACTCGGCGCCCACGCCATCGTCGCCGGGCAGGTGCTGTTGGCGCCGCTCGACTTCGTCCATCGGTCGCAATATCTGCACGCCCGCCAGACGGTGTTGCGCCTGCTCGACCTCGGCGTGGTACCCATCGTCAACGAGAACGACGCCATCGCCGACGACGAGATCCGCTTCGGTGACAACGATCGCCTCGCGGCGCTGGTGGCCCACCTGGTCGGGGCCGACATGCTCGTCCTGCTCACCGACACACCGGGGATGTTCACCGCCGACCCCCGCCTCAACGCCGACGCGTCGCTGATCGAGGAGATCCTCGAGGTCGACCACGAGCTCGAGCGCCTGGCCGGCGGATCGGGATCGGTGCGAGGCAGCGGAGGCATGGCCTCGAAGCTGGCGGCGGCCAAGATCGCCGCGTGGTCGGGCGTGCGGGCCGTCATCGCCGGAGCCTCGCGACCCGGGGTCCTCGCGGCTGCGCTCAACGGCGAGCCCGGAGCCGGCACGTTCATCCGTCCCCACGACCGGAAGCTGCCGGCCCGCAAGCTCTGGATCGCCTTCGCCGTCGCCGCATCAGGAACGGTGGTCGTCGACGACGGCGCCAGGCGGGCACTGACCGAGCGCAACACCTCACTGCTGCCGGCCGGCGTCGTCTCCGTGAAGGGGACGTTCGACGCCGAGGACGCCGTCGAGATCGCGACGGCCGACGGCGTGGTCTTCGCCAAGGGTCTCGTCCGTCATTCCTCGGCGCAGCTGGCGTTGTTGGCCGGACGCCAGACGAGTGACCTCCCGCCGGAAACCCCACGCGAGGTCGTTCATCGCGACGACCTCGTCGTCCTGCCCTAAGCGGTAGGGGCGGTGCCGCCTTCGACCTGACCGGGCTCGGCCTCGGTGGCCGGAGCGGTCTCGAGGCCGAGCTGACTGCGGATCTGGGACAGGCGGGCCGTGGCTTCGGAATCCATGGCGGCCTGCTCGACCTCGAGCATCCGGCCCTCGACGGTCTCGCCCTGCAGCTCGGACGCACCCAGCGCCTTGGCGTAGCGGCGTTCGATCTTGTCCCGCACCTCGTCGAACGAGGGGACGTCCTGGCCGACGGTTTCGGACAACGAGGCCATGGCCGTGTTCATCTGCTCTTGCATCTTGGCCTGGTCGAGCTGGCTCATGAGCTTCTGGCGCTCGGTCAGCTTCTTCTGCAGCACCATCGAGTTCTGCTGCACCGCCGACTTGGCTTGGTCGCTGGCCTGGCTGGCCTGGAGGTGCAGCTGCTTGAGCGTCTCGACTTCCTTCTCGGTGGTGATGAGGCGAGTGGCGAAGCTCGACGCCGCGTTGGTGAGTTCGGTGGCCTTCTTGGTGTCGCCCTTCTTGGTGGCGTCGTCGGCCATGAGCACGGCCTGGCGGGCCTTGGCGTTGGTGCTCTCGAGCTCTTCCATCGCCCGGCTGAGACGCATCTCGGTCTGCTTCTGGTTGGCGATCACATTGGCCGCCTGCTCCTTGAGCCGCCGATGCTGGTCCTGGGCTTCGGTGATCGCCTGTTCCAACTGGACCTTGGGGTCGGCAACCTCGTTGAATTTCCCGGTGAGAGCGGCCGTGATGTAGGCCCCCATGCGGCGCAGCAGCTTGATCATGGCGCGAGGTTAGGGCCTAGCCGGTGGCGGTGGCACCGGGTGTGCCCGACGTCTCTTCCAGTGCCTGCCGGAGGGCTTCGAGCTCACCGACGACACCCTCCACGTCCTCGGTCAGTGGGCCGAGCTGGCTGATGTCACCCGACTGCAGGGAGATCTCCAATGAGCGGGCCACCGATTCGTCGAGTTGCGCATTGAGCAGTCGCAGCCGGTTCCTGGCGTCGTCGGCGACGGCCCGCAGGCGCTGCCCGGCTGCCAGCTGCGATTCGAGGGCGGCGCTGGTGCGGGCCAGCGACGCCTCGGCGCTGGCGTTGCCTTTGACCCGCTCTTGCTCGGCTCGGACCTCGAGCAACTCGTCGTAGGCCTCGTGCTCGTCGAGCGAGCGGATGGCGTCGTCGAGGGCATCTCCTTGTTGGGCGATGCGCCAGCACTCAGACACGGCGTCGTCGAGCCGGCTTCCCACAGTCTGCAACCGCTCCTGGATCGGGCCGGACCTGGCTTTCGACACGACACCGTCGAACTTCTGCCGGGCCCGCTGGGCATCGACGACGAATCGGCGCCACGGTTCGCCGACACGCGTCGGATCAATCCGCTCTCCGGCCGGCTTCTTGGGTACCGCCATCGCCACCCTGGCCGCCCAGGCGACCGCGCCCACCGCCGCAGCCGCCAGCAACGGGATCCCGGCGGCGATGCCGACGGCGGCGCCGGCGCCGGCGAGCAGGATGGCTGAAGGCGACACGACGGCCTCGGCCACCGATCGCGTCCGCACCCGCTCCGGCAATCGTGAGATCACGCTTGGTCCTTCATAAGCTCAAAAATTGCTCACCACGGCGGTGAAGACCTTGTTGATGGTCTGGGGGTCGCTGGCGTCGTAGGAGGCGGCGTTGGTGGCTTCGGAGAGCCGCTTCAGTACCGCTTTGTCGGCATCCTGGCCGTAGGCGATGGTGAACAACCGGATGGGCGAGCTCGACTGCCCCTCGGAGCCCGATCGCAGTTTGGCGATGGTCGCATTGAGGTCGGTGAAGTCGTCCTCGTTGCGGCCGTCGGTGAGCAGGACCACGGCGTTGATCCGGGCCGGGTCGTACTGGGCCTTCATGAACTCGAACGAGGCGGACGAGGTCGAGTAGAGCGGGGTGCCCTCGGTGGGGACGAGGCTGGCGATCTTGCGGGCGATGGCTTCGCGGTTGCCAGAGATCTCGGCGATAGGCACGACGTCGAGGAAGTCGGTCGGCTCCTTGGGCGAGATGTTGGTCGAGAAGATGCGCAATCCGACCTGGTCCTCGGGCTTGAACTCGTCGAGGGCCTCGATCGACGCCCGCTTCGCCAGATCGAGCTTGGTCTCGCCGCCGCCGACTTCTTCACCCATCGAGCCGGACACGTCGATGACGAGCAGCACCCGCGCCGCCTTGCGCTGCTCGCCCCACTTCTCGAGTAGCCGGATCAGCACGTCGGGCGCCGGTACCCCGAGGGTCGTCTTGGGCTCAGCGGGATCGACGCCGTTGCCGGCGATGATCGGCGCTCCGACGGCAACGGACGGGTTGCCGGGACGGAACCCGAACTCGAGCACCTTGCGCTGATTCGCAGGGAGCTGCACGAACGTCTCGAAGGCGCGGGCCGCCTTCTTCTGGTTGGCGTTGACCCACGGAGCATCGAGCACGAAGAACGGATTGTCGGAGAAGAGCGTGCCGTCCTTGGGATAGACGGCCACCAACGGAACCCGGGGCTTGCGCGGCTGCTCACCCGGGTCGAGCGTGCCGTCCGGGTTGCCGGCGTTGTAGTCGAGGATCGACTTCTCCTCCACCGCAACCGCAGAGATGTAGGTGAGGCCGAGTCCGGCCCGGTCGTTGCGGTAGAGCCCGTTGAGGAAGGTCGGCGTGATGTCGCCGTAGTGCACCACCGACGACTCGACACCCCGCATGAAGGCGTCGACCTCGGGGCGGTTCAGGTCTTCGAGGGTCAGGCCGCTCTGCTTGCCGGTGGCTGCGTAGTACTGGGCGATGGTGGCCGACAGGCCGCTGGTCGAGAAGTTGGGATTGGTCTTGCCGAGCTTGAAGGCACCCCATTCCGGGTGGCCCTTGCTCGCCCAGCCCTCGGGGTTCTTGGCCAGCTCGAGCAGGTCACTGAAGCCAACCGGGGTCTCCGGATACCCGAGGGCCTCGGCCATCGGCTTGGGCATGGCGATCACGAGGGGCGTGACCATGAACGGCTTGGCGTCGGTCGGGGCGATGGCCTTCGAGCCTTTGGCCTGCAGTCGTTGGTTCAAGACCGCACCCCACGAGCTGGCGGCCGGAGACCAGATCACGGGCTTCGGACCGTCACGATCAGGGTCGGGCCAGCCGTCGGCGAGCAGGGTGGCGCCGACACCGGACGAGGTCTTGTTCACTCGCACGAAGGCGCAGGGCTCGGCCTTCCTCCCGGCATCGCTGTTGTTGAAGTCCTCGGCCAGCGCGGTGAGCAAGTCGAACTTCTCGGGCGACACCGCCATGTCGACGGCGGCACATCCGTCCGGTATCTCAGCGCCGCCGCCCAGGTCGCTGCCCTTGTCGACATCGACGTTGCAGGCTCCCGCCAACAGCGCGGCCATGGCCAATACGACAAAGAGGCGACGCCTCATCCCAGTCTCCCTCGAAGTGCAACGAGCACGCCCGGCGACGGTAGCCCGTCCTCAGCCGGTGGAGCCGCCGCCTTCCAACCAGCCTCGGTCAGCGCTTCGCGGATCCGGTCCTCATCAACGTCAGCGCGCGCCCCGTCGGCCACCGCAACGAAGGCTCCGATGACGGCCGCAGGCGTCGGGGCGGCCACGTCGAAGTCGGGAAGGTTGCTCGATGACTTCACGGCTACGTCGGTGGTGATGAAGGCCTGGGCCGTGGCCCCCCGAGTCGCGAGGAACGCGCCGAGCGATCCGGCGCCGAAGCTCGGAGCGCGGTCGAGCGATCCGTCGACGTTGTCGAGCCAGGTCGCGGCCCCTGCGACCTCGTCGAGGTCGTTGATCGGGTAGTCAGAGGTCGCCAGGAATCCACCGAGAGCCGCCGCCCTGATGAACAGGTGACCGGTCTCGGACGGGGGGTCGCCGGCGAGTCGGAACGATGGCTGCTGGGCGGCATCACCGATGCACTTCCACGTGAGGGGAACAGAACATCCGGCCGGCGAAGCGGCTTTGCGGGTCACGCTCACCAACGTGGTCGACGCCAGCGGACGGGAAGGGGAGAAGAGCTGGGGCTTTCCGGTTCGAGCGGCATCGACGATGTCGGCCCAGGGGCCTGCGGTGACCCAGACCCGCACGCCGGCATCGGCTGTGGAACGGGCCTTGGTGATGCGATCGGCTGTCACCGCCGTCGCCTCGACGAGAGCCCCGGGTACCGCAGCGCACACGGGGCCGAGCTCGGCCGCGCAGTAGATGCCGCCGGCGACCTCCTCCGTCGAGCCACCGCCGCCGACGGCATCCTCGTCGTTGCGAGACGAACGGAACGCGAAGGCGCCGCCGACCATGCCAATCGCGACGACCAGGGCGAGGATGCGCTTGATCACGGGCACTTCTCCTCGGGAACGGGCGGGACGATGTCTTCCGGCACCAGCTCCATCAACTGCTCGTTGGTGGGCTTGTCGATCAACACGAGACGGCTGGCCTGGTGGGCCATTGCCGCCTCGAAGAGGTTGCGGGCCACTCGCCCGTTGCCGAAACCCTTGTCGCGAGGCTGAGCGTCGAAGAACGAGCGTGCGGTCTCGACCGCTTGGCGCGTGCTGTTGTACGAGGCCTTTTTGCCCATCGACTCGAAGATGCTCACGAGCTCGTCGGTCGTGTAGTCGGGAAAGTGGATCGTCTTGGGAAAGCGGGATCGCAATCCGGGGTTCGACTCGATGAACTGGTGCATCTCATCGGGGTAGCCGGCGGCGATCACGGCGACGTCTTCGCGGTGGTCTTCGATGAGCTTCACCAATGTGTCGATGGCCTCCTGCCCGAAATCGCTGCCGGAACCTCCGCCTCCCCGAGCCAGCGCGTAGGCCTCGTCGATCAGAAGGACGCCGCCGAGAGCCGTCTCCATCACCTCGGTCACCTTCAGGGCCGTCTGACCGACGAAACCGGCGACCAGCCCCGCTCGATCCGTCTCGACCAGGTGGCCGCGATCGACGACTTGCAAGGTCCGATAGATCTGGGCGAGCAGGCGGGCGACCGTCGTCTTGCCCGTGCCGGGGTTGCCAGTGAAGACGAGGTGACGGCTCGAATCGACGACCGGGAGGCCCCGCTCCTTGCGGAGCTTCTGCACCTGCAGCAGGTTGGTTACGAGCTTGACCTCGGCCTTCACGGGTGCGAGTCCTACGAGACCATCGAGCTCGGCCAGCAGCTCCTCGAGGGGCCGGGGTGGTTCCTGGGGCTCGGACGGGGGTCGGGCGGCCGCGGCCTCGCTCGCCGGCGCGCCGGCAGCACCGCCAGGACGGGCCAGGCCCCCTCGGTCGATGGCCCGCAGCAGCACGTTGCGATAGCGCTCGACTCCGGCGAGTTCGGTGTCGCTGGGTACGTCGTCGGTGGCGCACACCGTGTGGGCGATCTTCATGGCCAGCTCGTAGTAACGCCACGCATTGCGGGTGCGTCGCGTGCGGTCGGTCTCGACGAGGATGTCGAAGAGCAGCGACGGCGTCGCCAGCCACGCCCGCTTGCCGGTGACCAGCTCGGCCTTGCGGACGTCGTCGGGCGTGGCGTGAATGAGCATCGTGTTCATCCGCGGCGCGAACGCCGTGATGAGAGCCCAGAGTTCTTCGTCGGTCTGGCGGGAGTCGACGTCGATGAACGCGGCGGCGAGGTTGAAGGCCTCGTTGGTGACGTCCATCGGCGGCTTGTCTCCGGGGAGGCCGGGCACGACCTCGTCGGCGATGCTGGCGAGCACGGGGGACAACTCCTCGATGAACCGTCGAACCGGCATCTCGAGCAGATCGGTCATGGGCTGCTCAGTCTGTCGCGTCGGTCCGGGAGAGCCGCGTAACTGCTCTCACGGCGATCTCGACGGCGATGGCCCGGACGATCGACGGGGGCGTCGCCGCCACCTCGATGGTCACGTAAGAGCGGCCGGCGAGCACGTGCAGCGACGCCGTCTCCTCGACGTAGATGGCCTCGGCGCCCTCGATGGCGGGGGCGTCGGCATCGGGATGTTCGTTCCTCACGGCTGCGAATCGTGCAGCCGCGCTGAACCCGGTGCGTCGCACTGACGTGGCCATGTCGTCGGTGCGAACGAGCTCGATCAGCACGGCCATGCGTGCGTCGGCGCTCGACCAGGCGCAGCCGCTGCGTCCCGCCAGGTTGTCGGTGGCGGCACCCGAACTCTCCGCCGGTGCCTCGAGCGCCGCGTCGAGGC
>JBKJLU010000385.1:0-3214 GCA_046596815.1 Acidimicrobiales bacterium
GCGATGAGGAAGAGGAAGAACGGAAGGATGCCGAGGCGGATGATGTGCCAGTTGACGATCGATCCGCTCTGGCTGGCCACGATGTCGCTCGTGTAGAGGGATCCGCTGACGAGCACGACGGTGGCGACGATGAGGCCGAGAGCCGCCTCGTAGGAGACCATCTGCGCAGACGCGCGGACCGATCCGAGCAACGGGTACTTCGAGCCGGACGACCAACCGGCCAACATCACGCCGTAGACCGCAACCGACGACATGGCCAGCAGGAAGAGAATGCCGATGGGGGGATCGGCCAACTGCATGCGGGTCTGGTGGCCGAACACGCTCACGGTCCCGCCGATGGGGACGATGGCGAACGACAGGAACGCCGGTACCGCCGACAGGTAGGGGGCGAGCCGGAAGATGCGCCGGTCGGCCCGCTCGGGGAGCAGGTCTTCCTTGAAGAACAACTTGATGCCGTCGGCCAGGGTCTGCAGCAGGCCCCAAGGACCGGCGCGATTCGGTCCGATGCGGTTCTGCATGTCGGAGATGACCTTGCGCTCGAACCAGACCATGAAGAGCACGGCCACCATGAGCACGGCGAAGGTGATGAACGTCTTGAGACAGACGATGAGGAAGACGCCGATGTCGATCTTCCCGGAGAGCAACGGGTCGCCCCCGGCGAGCAGCGCAGCCAACATCAGGGGGTCTCGATGGCGATCTCGACGACGGATTCGTCGGCGCTGAGCAGCGACGCGGTGTCGAGGCCGGGAACGTTGAAGGGCACGCCGGCCGTGCCACGCGGTTGGTTGGGGTCGGCCTCGACCTCGATCGAATCGATGGTCAGCTTCGACGCCCGCAACCGGACCTGTCCGCCGGAGGCCACGCCGAGGCGCTCGAGGTCGGTCGGGTGGAGGCGGACGACGGGAGGGGCCGCGAGGGGCGCGAGCGACGGCGCCATCGACACCATCACGCCGGCGTCGTAGAGCTTGCGTCCGGCGACGAGTCGCAGCTTGTAGGCATCGAGCTTCGGCGCAGGTACCGGCTCGGACGTCGGGCTCCACGACAGCACGGCCGGCCGCTCAACCGTTTTGGCAGCGGGATCCCGCCCGTCAGGGCGGTCTTCTGCTGCCAAAACGTCGGGAGCCTCCTCTTCGAGGGGGACTTCTTCGAGGGGGGCTTCGGGCGGCGGAGCGTCGGGCAGAGGGAGAACGATGCCGTCGCGGTGGGATCGGGCGGCGAGGACGTCGGCCGTCAGGCCGGCGAAGGCGGGGGCCAGGCGCTCGACCTCGGACTCGATCTCCTCGAGCGAACCGAAGCCCAGATCCTCGCCCAGGCGGGCCGCCAGCTCGACGGCGACCATCCAATCGGGCCAAGCCACTTCGGGGGCCGTGATCTTCTGGCCGAGACGGGTGACCCGTCCCTCGATGTTCGTCGTCGTACCTGGTCGCTCGGCGAACGTCGCTGCCGGCATCACGACGTCGGCCAACCGGTTCGACTCGTTGAGGAATGTGTCGACGGAGACCACGAAGGGCACCCGCTCGAGCGCGGCCTTGGCCAGCGAGCGGTCGGGGAAGTCACCGAGCGGATCTGCGCCGAGGAGCACCAGCGCCTGCAGCTCACCGTTGGCGGCGGCGCGGAGGATGCCGGCCGTGTCGAGGCCCCGTTGTTCCGGCGCCTTGCCCCACCCGTCGACGAACCAGTCGCGCCCGTCGTCGAGGGACACGCGCCCGGGAAGGATGCCGGGTGCGAGCCCAGCATCGAGGGCTCCGTGTACGTTGCCCCGCCGCAGCGCGGAGAGAAAACGAACGCCTGGGAGCGTGGCGAGAATGCCCGCAGCGTCGACGACCGACTGGGCCGACTCGGCCACCGACGGCCGACCGAGCACCACCACGGGGCGATCGCCGAGCAGGGCGCGAGCGGCGTTGACGGCCTCGTCGTCACCGCCGCCCCCGACGAGGGCGGCAGCGACGGTCGCCGCCTCACCGGGCCGGTATCCGAGAATGGCCGCGGCGTAGCGGCTGAGGCCCGTGCCGCGCGGGCTGATCTCGATGAGCGGAACCTTGCCGTCGACGGCCGCACCCCGGAGGCGCAGGTACAGGACCGGCAGCTCTTCCTTGATGTCGGGGCCGAGGAGGATGACCGAGGTGGCCGAGCAGGCGTCGTCGATGGTCGCCCGGGGCAGGCCGAGCACGACCTCGGCGGGCAGGCCGTCGCCGAGCTGGCAATCGACCGAGTCGGTGCCGAGCACGCCCTTGGCCAACTTGGCCCACGCGTACGCGTCCTCGTTGGCGAGGCGGGCCCCACCGATCACGGCGATCGACGCCGAGCCGAAGGCGGTACGGGCGTCGTTGAGGGCCTCGGCCGTGGCGTCGAGGACGTCGGCCCACGTCGACTGCACGAGTTCGTCGCCCTGCCGCAGCAACGGCTGGCCGAGGCGCAGTTCGCTGTTGACGGATTCGAACGAGAACCGGCCCTTGTCGCACAGCCAGCCGTGGTTGACCGGGTCGCTGTCGAGGCCGAGGTACCGGGTGAGCTTGTCGCGCGACGACTGCACGGCGACCCGACAACCGACGGCGCACTGGGTGCAGGTGCTCTCGACCTGCTCGAGGTCCCAGGGGCGGGCGCGGAACCGGTAGGGCGTCGCCAGCAGGGCGCCGACCGGGCAGATCTGCACGGTGTTGCCGCTGAAGTACGAAGCGAAGGGCTCGTCGGGGAAGGTGTTGACCTGGATGTTGGCGCCTCGGCCGATGAACTCGATCAGCGGATCGCCCGCGACTTCGTCGGCAAAGCGAGTGCAGCGGTCGCACTGGATGCACCGCTCGCGGTCGATGTGCACGATCGGCGACAGGGCGATCGGCTTCTCCCAGTGGCGCTTCTCTTCGACGAAGCGGCTCTCGCCCGGTCCGAAGGCGAAGGTCTGATCTTGCAGCGGGCACTCGCCGCCCTTGTCGCAGACCGGGCAGTCGAGGGGATGGTTGACGAGCAGGAACTCGAGGATGCCGTCCTGGGCCTTCTTCACCTCGGGCGATTCGGTGATGACCTCCTGGCCCTCGGCCACCGGAACGAAGCACGCCGGCTGCAGCGAGAAGCCCCGTGGACCCTTGACCTGCACGAGGCTCATGCGGCACATGCCGACGGGCCGCATGCGGGGGTGGTAGCAAAAACGCGGGATGTAGGTCCCGGCGCGCTCGGCCGCGGCGATGATCATCTCGCCCGGCTTGGCCTCGACCGTCTT
>JBKJLU010000093.1:0-10098 GCA_046596815.1 Acidimicrobiales bacterium
CGGCGGTCACAACGACTCCTCGACCGAGGGCCAGGGATCCGGGGACAGCCATCGCGGGAATCGTACGGCGAGGCGGGTTCGCCCAAATTCTGGTCGTCGCCTAAACTCTCCGACCGGACGGTCAAGTTAGGGGAGCCCACACTGCATGGCGATTTCCGTCGAAACGAAGGATTGCACGGCCCTCTCGGATGCCGAAATGGGCGAGATGGCCGACATCTGCACCGATGGGCCCGCGGGGTTCGACATCGGGTTGCTGTCCAAGCAGCGTGAGGAATGGGTGCTCGTCACCCAGGCCCGCGACAACGGCAAGCTCTTCGGCTACTCGTTCTGCACCCTCGAACGAATCGGAGGCACCCCGTGCCTGCTCGTCGGTCTGGCCTCGGTCAAGCGCCATTCCAAGCGGGAATCGGTGCTCAAGGCGATGATGGCCGACCAGTATCGGCGCGCCGTGCTCGCCTTCCCCGATGAGGACGTGCTCGTCGGCACGCGCCTCATCGACGCCGCCGGCTACCTGGCCTTCAAGGGTCTCGAGGACATCGTGCCCCGTCCCGACCACAAGGCGTCAGGCGAGGAGCGGGCGTGGGGCCGGCGTCTGGCCAAGCGCTTCGGCGCCGAGGGTCGCATCGACGACCGCACGTTTGTCGTCAAAGGCGATGGGTCGCCCACGGGCTGTCTCGATCACGAGGCCCTGAAGCCCGAGTCCCTCGATCCCCGCATCGCCGAGTACTTCGCGCCCCTCGACCGCAAGCGGGGCGACGAACTCATCGCCTTCGGTTGGGCCATGGCCGAGGACCTCGCCGGGAAGCTCTCCTCCGGCCGCTAGCAGCATCCACCGGTTGGGTCCGCCTGGCGGGAACACTCGGGCATGGCGAATACGGCGGGAGACAACCTCGGGATCGTGCTCGGGGCCGGAGGCACGGTCGGCCTCGCCTATCACGCCGGCGTCCTGCGGGCCCTCGAGGTCGTCGGCGGGATCGCGCCCGATGACGCGGACCTGCTGGTGGGCACCTCGGCCGGATCGGTGGCCGCCGCCTACATCCGCTCGGGATGGTCGACCGAAGCCCTCTTCCAGGTGCTGGTGGGAACCCATCCCTCGCTCGACGGCCTGTCCGCCGAGGAACTCGACGATCGCAATCGAGGCATCCTGGCGCCGGCGTTCCGTGACCCGTTGATGCTGACCCGGCGGCTGATCGGGTCGGCCTACGTCGCCGGACGTTCGTTCGTCCGCCTCCCGGCGCCGTGGCTGAAGGTGCCGGCGGTGCTGCAGCGAGCCTTTCCCGGCGGGGTGTTCCAGATGACGGAGGGGCGCCGGCGGTTCTCCGAGGAACTGCCCATCGGCTGGCCCGACAAGGCACTGTGGCTGTGCGCCGTCGACATCGACACGGGTCGGCGCATCGTGCTCGGTCGTCCCGGTCGGGCACCCTTGGCGTCGTTGCAGTCGGCGGTGGCGGCGTCGTGCGCCATCCCTGGCGTCTACGCGCCGGTGCGGATCGGGTCACGCACCCTCGTCGACGGCGGTATCCACTCGACCACCAACCTCGACGTCGCCGCTCGCGCCGGATGTTCGGTGGTGATCTGTGCGGCCCCGATGGCCTTCGACACCGGCGGATCGTTGCCCTCGCCGCTGGCCCGAATGGCCCGCCGGGTCCCGGCCCGCATGGTCGTCGACGAGATGGAGGCGGCCCGGCGGAAGGGCACCGAAGTGCTCCTGATCCGTCCCTCGGCCGGTGAATTGCGCATCCACGGGATGAACCTGATGCGCCGTTCGGGTTGGGAACTCGTGGCCAAGGCGGCCTACGAGTCGGCGGCCCGCCAACTCGAGTCCGACCGGTTCCGGAGCGTGCTGCGCAATCGGGCGGCCTGATCGCCGGCGAGTCGGCGGCCTCCGAGGGGGCTCGGCATCGGCGACGGGCCCCCCGCCGCCGAGTGTTGGCGGCCACGGTGCTGGTGGCCATGTTGCTCGTTGCCCTGTTGCGGGTTGCGCTCGACGGGAGCGCAACCCTCCCGGTTGCCTTACCGCCGTGGGCCCTCGTCCTGACTGCCGGTTTGGCCCTGCTGGCCCTCGTGTGGCCCGACCGATCGGGGCGGTGGGCCGCCGGCGCCGCCGGCGAGCGCGCCACAGCGGTGGCGCTGCGGGGGATCGAATCCGAGGGATTCGTGGCGTGGCACGACGTGCGCCTCCGGGGTCGGAGGTGGAACTTCGACCACGTCCTCGTCGGCCCGCCCGGAATCGTCATCGTCGAGACCAAGCAGTGGGCCAGGGCGGTGCGGGTCGCCCGAACCCACCATCCGGCGGTCTTGCGCAACGTGGCGTGGCAGGTCGACGCCCTCGACAAGGCGCTGGGCACCCATCCACCCATCCATCAGTTCTTGTGTGTGCACGGCGCCAGGGTGCGTCGTCGGTGGTGGGCCCGACGGGCGCCGGTGGGAAACGGCGCGCATCTTCGGCGGTGGCTGCGGGGGTTGCGTCCCGTCCTCGGCCGAGCCGAGGTCGAGGCGCTCAGCCGTCAGCTTCGAGACACGTTCGCTTCGGGCCCTCGTGGGGAACGAGTCGGGTATGCCCGAACAACCAGGTGGGAAGACCGAGCTCTGGTCGAACGATCCGATCAGCGGTGAGGCCATCCTTCTCGAGACCTTCGAACATCCCTTGGCCGAGCCCGACCTGCGTGCGCTGGCCATCGCCGTGGCTCTCCCGTTCATCGACCACCTGACGCTGGACGACCTCTGGTCGATGTAGCCAGGTACCGCTAGAAACGAGGGGTGCCGGAAGATCGCTTCGAACGCCTCGCCAATCTGGTGACCTTCCTGCTCGATGCCGGGGAGCGTCGGGTCCAGGGCGCCACCTTCGCCGAGATCGTCGCCGCCATCCCCGGCTACCCCGAAGGCGACGACGCCAGGCGCCGGGCCTTCGAGCGGGACAAGAAGCTCCTCCGCGACGAGGACATCCCCCTCGTCGAGGAGAACGGCCGCTACCGCATTCCCGCGAGCGACTATTACCTCCCCGATCTGCGCCTGAGCGACGACGAACAACTCGCCCTGCAGTTGGCCGTGGCCGCCGTGCCCCTCGGTGACGGCGGAGACGCCGGCGGGGCGGCGCTGCAGAAGCTGACCATCGGTTCGGAGTTGGCCGAGTTCGACGGACGCCCCGTCGGTGCAACGGCCCTCGCCGATCTCGACGAGCACCCGTTGTTGCCCGTGCTGCACTCCGCCATCCGAAACCGCTCGACGGTGACCTTCGCCCACGGCGGCTCCGGGAGCCAGGCTGGCGGGGCGCAACGCACGGTCGAGCCGGCCATGCTCTTCTTCCGTGAGGGCCACTGGTACCTCTTCGGCTTCGACCGCCTGCGCGAGGCCGAGCGAAACTTCCGGGTCGATCGCATCGAGAGCGGGGTCGAGATCGGCGAGCCAGGCGGGTTCGAGCGGCGCGACGAGCGCACCCCGTCGGCGGCCATGCCGAAGCAGCCGTGGCTGATGGGAGCGGGCGACGGGGTCGAGGCATCGGCCGTCGTGCGGGTCGACGGTGTCCTGGCCACGAAGGCAATCGCCGACGCCGGTCCGTCGGCGACGGTCGAGCGCCACGACGACGGGTCGGTGACCCTCACCATGCCGGTGGCCCAGCGGGAGGCCTTCCGGTCCTGGGTCCTGGGCTTCCTCGACCACGCCGAAGTCCTGGGCCCGGCCGACCTCCGCGACGACATCATCGGCTGGCTCCGATCGATTGCGACGGCCGACTGATGGCCAGGACGAGCAGCAACTTCGCCTCCCGGCTGCGTCGGATGCTCCTGATGGTGCCGTGGCTGCTCGAGAGCGGAGGCTCGACCGTTCCCGAATTGGCGGCTCGGTTCGGTGTCACCGAGGACGACGTCGTCCGCGACCTCAACCTGGTGATGTGCTGCGGTGTTCCGCCCTACGGAGCCGAGCAGATGATCACCGTCATGCTCGACGACGACGGCTCGGTCCTCGCCTGGAAGGGGCCGTTCTTCAACCGGCCGATGCGCCTGACGCCGACCGAGGGCTTCGCCGTGCTCACCGCCGGGCGGGCCTTGTTGGCCGTTCCCGGCGCCGATCCGGACGGACCGCTGGCCACCGCCCTGGCCACGCTCGAGACCGTGCTCGGATCGACGGGATCGGTCGCCGTCGAGCTCGAGTCGCCCCCGCTGTTGGGCGTGGTCCGCAACGCCGCCGAACGGGGCGAGCGCCTGGGCATCGCCTACTACTCGGCGTGGCGCGACGAGGTCACCGAACGTTCGATCGACCCGTATTCGGTCTTCTCGTCCGACGGACGCTGGTACGTGTCGGCGGGCGATTCCCGCAGCGGCACCCTCCGGAACTTCCGAGTCGACCGGATCTCGAGTGCGGTACCCACCGGCGAGCGCTTCGAGGCCCGTTCCGAAGGCCCCAACCCGGAGCGGTCGTTCTATCGCGATGCCACCTCCGTCGACGCCACCATCGACCTGCCGGCGTCGGGTCGCTGGGTCGTCGAGGTGTACGAGCATGCGGATGTCGAGGAACTCGGCGACGGCCGCACCCGGGTACGGCTGGCGGTCCACGGCGAGCGTTGGCTCGAGCGACTCCTGCTTCGGGTCGGGCCCGAGGCCACGGTCGAGGCGCCGCCGGCGCTGGCCGACGTCGGGCGAAGCGCAGCCACCCGTCTCCTGCAGAAGTACGGCGCCACCTGATCACCGGTGGGTGGGTGGGCCGGTGGGCTTCTCAGCCCAGGGCGAGTTGGCCGCCTGGGGGAAGGTGGTCGAGGAAGCGTCGGACCTCGCCCCACCGGCGCTCGGCCAGTAGCCGGGCGAGGGAGGCGTCGCTGGCAACGTAACGGCGAAGCTCGCTCAGCGGGACGGCGTGGAGGGCGGTGATGTCGTCGACCTCGACGGGCTCGAACCCCTCGGATCGGGCCACGGCCTTGAGCCCACAGGGCAGCTCGGGGTCGAGCAGGGCCCGCCAGGCGCGGTAGGCATCCACGTGTCCGTGGTCGTACCAGCTGGCGGCGTACGAGCCCATGTGGCCCGGGAGCGGCGTCCGTCCTCGCCGGTAGGCCGCCGGGTCCCAGGCCAGCTCGAGTCCGAGGGGGACGCCGGCGATGGCGGCCCGGGCGGCCAGGAACGGGAGGTCGAAGGCGCCACCGTTCCAGGTCACGACCACCCCCGGATCCACCGATGCCAGGTGCTGGTCGAGGGCCCGCAATATGCCCGTTTCGCTCCCGGTGAGCACCAGTTCGCCCGAATCCGCGGAAGAAATGGCCACGGCCACCACCCTGGCCACGCCCGGGTCGAGGCCGTCGGCCGAGGTGTCGGTCTCGATGTCGAGTCCGTAGAGGACAGGAGCAGCCACTGTTCGGGAGTGTAGGGAGGGGGTGTGACGCCGCAGGAGGATGGGCCTCCCGACGGGCCGACGTTGGCTACCCCTGGGGCGTGACGGTCGTCAGCAGGGGAGCCCGCACCTCCTGGGCGTAGGGCTCGCCGACGGCAACGGGACCGGACGTGGGCACGGCGAACTGCCACTGTTGCGCGTCGGTCTCGGTGACGGGAACGGGCGAGCCGACGAAGGCGTTGTCGGTGTCGCCCGCGGCGAAGTAGTGGATGCCGTGCGAGCCCCAGGCGCCCTGTCGCTGGTCGCAGGTCGTCCCCGCGTACGCCGCGACCACCCGAGGGTCGGCGGACGACTCGCCCGGCCATGGGCGCGGGACGGGATTGTCGCCGGTGCCGTCGTCAAAACACTTGTCGTCGCGGTAGAAGGGCACGACCGTCGGGGTGGCGAGCGTGGTGGCCCCTTTGTTCTCGAGGACGTAGACGAGCGATCCGTTGTTGTCGACACCGGAGACCTGCTCCCACTTGAGCAGGGCCACGGGGAGATCGAAGGTGGCGTCGGGAGCGTCGAAGAACGCGGGTCGTCCACCAAGGGAGTCGATGTTGCCGTAGGCCTCGTCGTTCACCCCGTCGATGGCGACGCCGTCTGGTCGCAGCGCGTTGAAGTAGCGGGTGGCCACCCCGGCGTTGTAATCCCACGACGTGTAGAGCCCGTCCGACGGAATGGGGTGGACCCGCAGGCGGTAGCGGTAGGTGATGGCGTCGCGGTAGAAGGTCTCGGTTTTGGTGACGTTGGTGCCCGAGTCGGCGCCCCAGATCTCCCGAATGGCCCGCACCGGTCCGACGCGCTCGCCGAGGAGCGACGAGTTCGCCTCCCAGTTCACCTGCTCGTCCTCGAAGCCGACGACCGAGATCTCCGAGTCGGGGCTCGACTGGAATGCCCGACCCTTCCAACGATCGATGAGGTCGGAGCCATAGGTCGCGGGCTGCCCGGGAAGCGCCACCTGCATGCCCCGGACCATCCAGCGACCGCTGGCCGTCCATCGGTAGGCATCGGTCGACACCGTCACCCCGTCGCGAGGGAAGCGGTCGGTCGAACGCCGCTGGGTTCCGTCGGGGTCGCACACCGGGCCGCTGAGGTTGGGTCCATACCCGGTGTTGCTGCTGCCGAGTTGCTCCGGGTCACCGGCGACGA
This sequence comes from Acidimicrobiales bacterium, assembly GCA_046596815.1. Taxonomy (GTDB): domain Bacteria; phylum Actinomycetota; class Acidimicrobiia; order Acidimicrobiales; family CADCTF01; genus DATLED01. The sequence continues at coordinate 6,508 of JBKJLU010000093.1, forward strand.
ACGACGCACGATCGATCCACTGGTCGGCGTCCGGGTGGCGCTGGTAGTGGACGTAGCCGTTGCTGGCATCGAAGCCACTGCCGTCCCTGCGCAGGAACAGGTAGGCGAACGACGGGTTACCGCTCAGCGGATCGACGATGCGGATTTCCTGGCGTCGGGTCGACGTCGTGCCTTTGGGTCCCCGGGCCGTCGCCGGAGCCTGGGGTCCGGCATCCGACGCCATCACGACGACCTCGTCATCGTCGTCGAGCGTGGCGACCGGATCGGTCATCGCGCCTTGCCCGCTCGGATAGGCCTTGGTGCAGACGCCGTCGACCATCTTCCACGACTCCACGTCCCACTGATAGGTGAGTTCGGTGTCGGTGCCGGAGTAGGCCCCGAAGTCGGAGTTCGGGTTGGCCAGGAAGTAGGGGAAGCGCTGGTCGACCTGCACCGGGATCTCGAGGAACTTGCCGTGCTTGGCGCTCCATCGATAGGCCGCGACCTGCGCAGGGTCGGCGCCGTTGCGGGCATCAGGAGGCACGACGATGGTGCCGTTGTGGGCGTCGCGCGCGCCGACGAGCGCTCCGGACGGATAGGGATGGGGCGTCCCGGTTGCGGCGAGGCGCGACCACTCGGGCAACTGCGCGCCGGTGACGACCACCGGGGCCGTCTCCCGGGTCGGAACGACATCGTCGACGCCGATCGCCAGGTTTGCCTCGGCCGTGGGCGCGAGCCCGACCGAGGTGGCGACCACGACGGTGGCGAGGGCGAGGGCGTGCCGGTGAAATGGGCGCATCCCTTTACGTTCGAGGTGAACGCCGATCGCTCCTGCCGACGGCGTCGGTTCCTTCAGGGGCGGGGCACCATGCCGGCGACGATCTTCTGGCAACGACCCTCGGACGGGGGCGTGAGGGCGACGACCAGGCGCTCCGGCGACCATCCGAGGGCCCGGGCCAGGGTGCCGCCCGAGAGGCGGGTGGCCGTGGGATGACTGAGCCGCTCCTCGAGCCGAGCGTCATCGAGGGGCAGATCGTGGTCGAGGCGACCCGAACGGAAGCGACACCGCAGCCGCAGGTTCACGTCCCGCTCGACGACGGGCCCGGCGGCCGGCGAAACCAGACTGACGGAGGGCGACCCTCCGCCGAGCGTCCAGTAGGTCACGGAAGCGGTCGCCGCTCCGAGCAGGGGACCATGGCCCCGATACACCAGCGGTCGGAGCACCTTCTCGGCCTTGCGGCCACGCATCGACCCGACGCGGACGGGTGCGGAGGCGAGCACCGAGTCGGCAGGAAACGGGAGCGATTCGTCGGATCGAGCGTCGGCCTCGACGATCTCGTACGCCGCGAACGCCGGCGCTGGTTCGGCCCACTCGATGCGGCGGAGGGCTCCGGTGCCGAGATCGACACCGGTGGCAGTGGCCGGGGTACTTGCCAAGAGGAGGAGGCGCAGCCGCATCTCCTCCCATGTTTGTCCACTTCCGGCCGTGCGTGCCGGATGCACGGATCAGGCGAGTTGCGCGAGAAGGTCCTCCGGGGTTGCCACCGGAGCCCGGCAGGCGAAGTCGCGACACACATAAGCCAAGCCGTCCTGCCGGCCCTCCCACAGCGGGGACTCGTAGCGCTCGCCCCAGGCGAGGACGGACCCGGGGTGGTAGCCGCGTGCGAAAGTGTCGACGAGGTCTTGGCGGTCGCCGACGATGGCGACCTCATCGATGCCAGCGGCAGCCAGATCGACACCGGCGAGGGAGAAGGTGAAGGCCTGCGGGTGCTGGCCCATCGACTCGGCCAGCCAGGTGAGGATGCCCTCGGCCGCCTCGGTGTATCGACGCTCGCCGGTCAGCGCACCGAGGCGCAGCAACGCCACCGAAGCCACGCCGTTGGCCGAGGGCGTCGCCCCGTCGTAGTACTCCTTCTGACGGACGATGAGCTGTTCGGCGTCGTGGCCGATCGTGAACAAGCCGCCCTCGTCGGCGTCGGCGAACAGATCGAGCATCGCATCGGCGACGGTGCGCGCCGCCTCGATCCATCGGGCTTCGCCCCTCGCTTCACCGAGGCGGGTGAGGGCATCGATCAACCATGCGTGGTCGACGGCGTAGGCGAGTAGCCGTCGGTTGGTGCGACCTGCCTGCCACGAGCGATGCCAACGCCCGTCGACCAGGAGCGACCCGAGCAGGAAGTCGGCCGTCTCGGCGGCGGCATCGAGCCAGTCCTGACGACCCATCGCCGCCCCCGCCTCCGCCAACGCGCTGACGAACATGGCGTTCCACTCGGTGAGCACCTTGTCGTCGAGACCGGGTCGCACGCGCGATCCCCTCGCCTCGAGCAGCCGGCGGCGGGCCTCGTCGATCTCCGGCGGACGGACGAGGTCTCCCCGCACCGGACGGTGGAGGATGTTCGAGCCCTCGAAGTTGCCGGATTTGGTGACGCCCCACCAGGCAACCGCGGCATCGGTGAGACCTGCGCCGTCGAGCACCAGCGCGATCTCCTCCGGTCGCCAGACGTAGAACTTGCCCTCCTCGCCCTCGCTGTCGGCATCCTCGGCCGAGTACAACCCGCCCTCAGGGGCGCGTAGATCCCGAAGCACGTAGGTCACGATCTCCTCGGCCACCTGCCGCCAGTTGGCGTTGCCCGTCACCTGCCATCCGTGGACGTACGCCCGAAGCAGTTGGGCCTGGTCGTAGAGCATCTTCTCGAAGTGGGGGACCATCCAGAAGGCGTCGACCGAATAGCGGGAGAAGCCACCGCCGAGGTGGTCGTAGATGCCGCCGGACGCCATGGCGTCGAGGGTGGTCGTGAGCATCGAGACGATGGCGTCGTCCCCGGATCGGGAGTGCGCACGGAACAACAACTCGAGGTAGCTCACCTGGGGGAACTTGGGCGAACGCCCGAAGCCACCCCACTCCGCATCGAAGGTCTGCTGCAACACCTTTGCGGCGGCGTCGACCATCGACGGGTCGAGGGCCGGCCCGTCGGTGGCGCCGACGAGCGTCGAGCGGGCTCGCACCGATTCGGAGAGTTCGTCCGCCTGGTCGGTGAGTTCGTCTCGGCGTTCAGTCCATGTCTCGTGCACCGCTCGCATGAGGTCGACGAAACCGGGACGACCGTGATGGGAGGACTTCGGGAAGTAGGTGCCGGCGAAGAACGGTCGGCCGTCGGGCGTCATGAACACGGTCATGGGCCAACCCCCGCTTCCCGTCATCGCCTGCGTCGCTTCCATGTAGATGGCGTCCACATCCGGGCGCTCTTCGCGATCGACTTTCACGCACACGAAGAAGTCGTTCATCACGGCGGCGACGGCCTCGTCCTCGAAGCTCTCGTGGGCCATGACGTGACACCAGTGGCAGGCGGAGTAGCCGACGCTCAGCAGCACCGGCTTGTCCTCGGTGCGGGCCTTGGCGAAGGCCTCTTCGCTCCAGGGGTACCAGTCGACCGGGTTGTCCTTGTGTTGCTGCAGATAGGGGCTGGTTTCCTGGGCGAGGCGGTTCGGCATGACAGGCCGGACCCTACCCATGGCGCGCTTGCTGTTGGACGAACTCGACGGGAAACCCCACGATCGGGAGCTCCTCGATGGTTTCGCGGTGGCGAGCCGCGGGCTCGTCGTCGATGTGGG
>JBKJLU010000224.1:0-9968 GCA_046596815.1 Acidimicrobiales bacterium
GTCTCGATGATGAAGAGATCGACGCCACCCTCGAGCAGGCCGCGCGCGGCGATCTCGTAGCCGTCGCGCATCGGCGCGAACCGAATCCATCCGAGGGACGGCATCGACTTGTTCGTCGGGCCCAGCGACCCGGCGACGAAACCTCCGAAGCCCGATGCGACCTCGCGGGCGATCTCGGCCGACTTGCGGGCCAGTTCCTCGGCGCGGTCGCCGATGCCGTACTCGTCGAGGGCCCAGGGAAGCGCACCGAACGAGTTGGTCTCGACGACGTCGACGCCGACCTCGAAGAACGAGCGGTGGAGGTCGGCGATCACGTCAGGGCGCGACTCGCAGAGGATCTCGGGGCAGCCCTCGAGCTCGGGGCCGCCGTAGTCGTCAGCCGTCAGTTCCCGCACCTGGAGGTTGGTGCCGGTGGCCCCGTCGAACACGACGACGCGCTCACGGACCGCTTCGAGAAAGGTGGTCACGGCGAAAAGTGTACGGGTGCTCCGCGGCAACCCCCTTAACGTTTCCCCTCGTGTTGCGCGCCCGGAAGCTCTCGAAGTCGTACGGAACCTCTGTGGTGCTCGACGAGGTCGACGTCTCTGTCGACGCCCGCACACGGCTCGGCCTGGTCGGAACCAACGGCATCGGCAAGTCGACCCTGCTGCGCATCCTGGCCGGATTGGAGTCGGCGGACAGCGGGGTCGTCGAGCGGGCGCCGAAGACGCTCGAGGTGGGCTGGCTCCCCCAGGAGGTCGAGGGTCTGCCCGGGGAGACCTTGCAGGGTTACTTGGCCCGACGCACCGGTGTGGCCGACGCCGAGGCCGAGCTCGACCGCCTGACCCTCGAGATGGAGGCCGACCTCGAGGCCATCGAGCCCTACTCCGAAGCCCTCGAGCGGTTCATGGTCCTCGGAGGTGACGACCTCCCGGCTCGCGCGGGCGAGGTCTGCGCCGACGTCGGGCTCCCGGCCGACCGTCTCGACGTGGCCATGGCCGACCTCTCCGGTGGTCAGCAGGCCCGCGCGGCCTTGGCGGCGATCCTGCTCGCCCGCTTCGACGTGTTCCTGCTCGACGAGCCGACCAACAACCTCGACTTCGCCGGTCTCGACCGCCTCGAGCGCTTCCTCGACGGACTCGCCGGCGGCGTCATCGTGGTGTCCCACGACCGCGCCTTCCTCGACCGCACCGTGACGCGCGTCCCCGAGATCCAGGAGGAGAGCCATCGCGCCGTCGAGTACGCCGGTGGGTGGAGCGACTTCGTGGCCCAGCGCGAGGTCGCTCGCAGCCAGCAATACGAAGCATTCGACAAGTTCAAGACGGAGAAGGCCCGCTTGTCCGACCGCCTGGTCGAACAGCGCAGCTGGGCGGTGTCCGGTGTCGCCAAGGAGAAGAAGAAGGGCGACGGCGACAAGATGGCCCGGGACTTCCGAGTCAACCGCACCGAAAAGCAGGCCTCGAAGGTGCGCATCACCGAGAAGGCACTCGCCAACCTCGACACCGTCGACAAGCCTTGGGAGGGTTGGCGGTTGCAACTGCAGTTCGCGCCCGAGGCCCGCAGCGGCGCCGTCGTCGCCCGCCTCGACGCGGCGGTCGTGAAACGGGGGGCGTTCACCCTCGGACCGGTCGACCTCGAGATCGCCTGGCAGGAACGCCTCGCCATCGTCGGACCAAACGGGGGCGGCAAGACCACGCTCCTCAAGACGTTGCTGGCCGAGCTGCCCCTCGAGTCGGGAGCCCGCTTCCTCGGTCCTGGCGTCAAGGTGGGCACCATGGATCAAGCGCGCGAGTTGTTCGCCGGTGACGCCTCCGTGCTGACGACGTTCATGCGCGAGGCGAACATGCCCGAGCTCTCCGAGGCCCGGTCGCTGCTGGCCAAGTTCGGGTTGACCTCTGAGCACGTCGACCGGCCCGGCGGGCGACTCTCGCCGGGAGAGCGCAGCCGCGCCACCCTGGCCGCGCTCATGGCCAGCGGCGTGAACTGCCTGGTGCTCGACGAACCCACCAATCATCTCGACCTGGCCGCCATCGAAGAGCTCGAACGGGCCCTCGAGGGCTACGAGGGGACGCTGCTGCTGGTCACCCACGACCGCCGACTGCTCGAAGCCGTTGCCCTTAGCCGAACCATCACCGTCGAATCAGGAAGATTGGTGCTCGCGTAGGCTCGGGCGGTGAGCTTCTACACCCGCAAGGGTGACGACGGGACGACGGGGCTCTACTACGGCGGCCGGGTCCGCAAGGACGCCGATGCTCCCGAGGCCTATGGCGCGGTCGACGAGGCCCAAGCGTTTCTCGGATTGGCGCGCGCCGAGGCCGAGCCAGGAAGCGAGCTCAACGAGACGTTGCTACGGATAGAGCGCGACCTCTACGTGCTGATGGCCGAGCTGGCCACCCTGCCCGAGAACCGGCGCAAGTTGACCCCGGGAGCAACGATGGTGACGCCCGAGATGCTGGCAGCGGTCGAAGCCAAGACCGACGACCTGTCGAAGCGGTTCACGATGCCCGACGAGTTCGTGTTGCCTGGACAGAACCGCACGTCGGCTCTGCTCGAGGTCGCTCGCACCGTGGTCCGGCGAGCCGAACGCCGGTCGCTCGGCGTCGCCGCTGCCGACTCGTCGGTGATCCCGTATCTCAATCGACTCTCCAGTCTGCTGTGGGCCATGGCCCGTTGGCAGGAGGGGGGATCCGTCCCGGCCAAGGAGGCCCGAACATGACTGCACTCTCGTTCACGACCGCACGCGAGGTCCCGTCCGACGCCGCCGTCCTGGCCGTGCCCGTGTTCGCCGACGGAGCGCAGCCGTCGACCGGGGTCGCCCAACTCGACGCCGCCTTCCTCGAGAGTCGTGATTTCGAAGGCAAGGTCGGTCAGACCCAACCGCTGCTGGCCGACGATGGCACGACCATCCTGGCGGTCGGCCTCGGCGACGCCGACAAGGTCGACCTCGACACGTTCCGACGTGCGGGGGCGGCGGCCGTGAAGGGCGCGTGGAAGGCAACAACGGTGGCCGTCGCCCTGCTCGACGCCGCCCCGGCCGACCTCGACAAGGCCAAGGCGGCGCAGGCATTGGCCGAGGGCATGATCCTCGGCGCCCATCAGTTCACGACCTACAAGTCGAAGTCGAAGCCGTGCGCCATCGAGACCGTCACCATCATCAGTCGCAACGCCGCCACGGCGCAGAAGGGTCTCGACCGTGGCGCCCGCGTCGGCGCAGCCGTTGCGTTGGCTCGCGATCTCGTCAACCAGCCGGCCCGCGACATGACGCCCCGCCACCTCGAGGCCGTTGCCCGCCAGGTGGCCGAGGAGCACGGGCTCGACATCTTCGTGATGGACGAGATCGCCATCGCCAACGAAGGACTCGGCGGGTTGGCCGGTGTCGCTGCAGGATCGGACGAGCCGCCTCGCCTCATCCAGCTCACCTACGACCCTCCAGGCGCCAGAGGGACCATCGTGCTCGTCGGCAAGGGCATCACCTTCGACTCGGGCGGGCTGTCGCTGAAGTCGGGCGAGGGAATGATGACGATGAAGTGCGACATGGGTGGAGCGGCTGCGGTGATCGCGGCGATGTCGGCCATCCCGGCGAGCGCCCCGAAGGTCCGGGTCATCGGCCTCGCCGCCTGCACGGAGAACCTGCCGAGCGGAAAGGCCATCAAGCCGGGCGACGTGCTCAAGATCCGCAACGGCAAGACGGTCGAGGTACTCAACACCGACGCCGAAGGACGCCTCGTTCTGGCCGATGCGTTGTCGCTGGCAGCCGAGACGAAGCCCGACGTCATCATCGATCTGGCCACGTTGACCGGAGCTTGCATCGCCGCTCTCGGCAAGGACATCGCCGGCATCATGGGCAACAACGACGACCTGATCGCGCAAGTGCAGGCCGCCAGCGAGCGGGCCGGCGAGCCCATGTGGCACCTCCCGCTCCCCGCGCAGTACCGCAAGCACATCGACTCCGAGGTCGCCGACATGAAGAACATCGGCGCCGCCGGCCAGGCCGGGACGCTGTCGGCAGGACTGTTCCTGCAGGAGTTCGTCGACGGGCGCCCCTGGGTGCATCTCGACATCGCCGGCCCGGCGTTCCGGTCGGACGAGGACTCCTACCTCGCCAAGGGCGGAACGGGGTACGGCGTGCGCACGCTCGTCGAGTTCGTCACCAACTGGAAGAAGCCGGCACGAGCAGGACGCGCTTGACCATCCGGCGGCTCACGAGGCGACTCGTCGCCCTGGTGAGTGTGATGGCGGCGCTGGCGGTGGCGGCGGCCCTGCCGGCGAAGGGGGCGACATCGGGCTACTGGATGCTGCGGGACGACGGTGTGGTCCTGGCCTTCGGTTCGGCGGGTCGCCACGGCGACACCGGGGGCAGCGTGCCCGATCCGGTCGTCGGCATGACATCGACTCCCGACGGCGAGGGCTATTGGATGGCCGCCCGCAACGGGGTCGTCTACACCTTCGGGAACGCCGCCTTCTTCGGTTCCGCCGCCGCTCGAAAGCCGGCTCCCATCGTCACCATTGCGTCCACCCCGACGGGAAAGGGCTACTGGCTCGCCACAGCGGCCGGCGATGTCTTCAACTTCGGCGACGCTGGCGCGCTCGGGTCCCTGGCCGGCGAGGTGCTCAACGCACCGATCCTCGGCATGACGACCACGTCAACGGGGCGGGGGTACTGGCTGGTGGCGGCCGATGGCGGCATCTTCACGTTCGGCGATGCCGCCTTCCACGGATCGACCGGTGACCTGAAGCTCAACAAGCCGGTGGTCGGCATGGAGTCGACCCGCAGCGGCGACGGGTACTGGCTCGTGGCCAGTGACGGTGGCATCTTCACCTTCGGCGATGCCGCCTTCCACGGCTCCACAGGCGACCTTCGGCTCAACCGCCCCATCGTCGGTATCGGGGCGACGCGTACCGGCGAGGGCTATTGGCTGGTGGCGATCGACGGCGGCGTCTTCACCTTTGGCGACGGCGGCTACGAAGGGTCGGGTGCGGGCGATGGCGGGCAGCCGACGTCGGTCATCGATCTGATCCGCGCCGCGTGATCCCGTGATCGAATTGGCCCAGGCAGCGGCGCTGGTGCTCGCCTGCATCTTCGGCGCGGCGGCGGTGGCCAAGGTGCGGAACCAGGAGGCGACGGTGGCTTCGTTCCGGGGTCTCCGGCTTCCGGCGCCGGTGTTGCTGGCCATGGCCGTTCCCCTGGTCGAGGTCGTGGTCGCCGTCGGCATGGTGGCGGCGCCGACGGCGATGTCCGTGCCGGCGATCGCCCTGCTGTTGGCCTTCTCGATCGTGATCGTGCGGGCGGTGGTTTCGGGCTCGACGGTGTCGTGTGCCTGCTTCGGCGGCGGCGCCGAGGATCGTCCGGTGTCGACCCTCGAACTCGTTCGGAATGGCGGGCTCGGCGCACTCGCCGTCGTCGCTTCAGGCGCCGGGACGGGAACAGCGTTGTGGCCGAGCCTTCCCGCCACGGTGACCGTGACCGTGATCGTGGCGCTGGCGCGTGTCGGGTTCGCGGCGGTCGAGCTCCGGCGACTCGGTGGGCATGTCTTTGCCACCCCGCTACCGGGGGAGAGCCGCCGGTGACCGGAGGGCTCTGGGTCGCGTCCTATGTGTTGCTGTGGTTGGCGGTGCTCGGTCTGAGCGTCATGGTGGTGGCACTGCTTCGCCAGGTCGGCGTGCTGCACACGCGTCTTCGTCCGATGGGGGTGCACTTCGCAGGTGAGGGACCAGAGCGACTCGTGGCTGCTCCGCCGCTGGCCAACGTCGACTATGCGAAGCACCGCATGACCCTGATCGCCTTCTCCTCACCGGGATGCGAGATCTGTCGGGCCCTCCTCCCGTCATTGCGGGCCATGAAGCGCCAGTACCTCGACCTCGTGCTCGTCGAGGTGGAGCTCGAGGAACGGACCAAGCCCGTCTTCGACGCCTTCAACGTGCGGTCGACGCCCTATGTCGTCACCGTCGATCGCGAAGGTGTGGTGCAGGGCCGCGGGGTGGCCAACTCCCTCGAGCAGGTCGAGGTGCTCGTCGAAGAAGGACTGGCCAATGCCTGACGTCGAGGGCATGAGCCGCTGGCTGGCCAACCGCACCACCCGACGGTCGTTCCTGGGGAAGCTCGGACGGGGCGCCGTGCTCGTGGCCGGAGGCTCGACCATGGCGACGCTCTTGGTCGGCGAAGAAGCCGAGGCGCGCGTGTGCGGACAATCGGGGGTGTCGTTGCGGTGCGCGACCTACGACTGCGACGACGGGGTGTGGGGATGGTGTTGGTATGCCACCGGTTGTTGCGCCGGGGGCGCGTTGAAGAAGATCTGCGACTGCTGCGCCCCGGTCAAGAACGTCCACGGCTACTGCCCGAGCGGCACCAACGTGTTGTGCATCGTCGAGAGCTGCGGAACCGATCCGCGTGTCCAAGTGGTGGCCCTCCGGCGCCTCCCGACCGACGACCCGGTGGCCATCGCCGCGGGCGCCTCGCGCGTCCGCCACGCCGATTCGGCCGGGCCCGAAGTGTGGTTGGTCGGTTCCGACCAGGCATTGCTCGCCTCGGTGCTGGCGCCGGCGGCTTCTCGCAAGGGCGTTCCCCTCCTCCTGGCCGGCGGTTCCGGACTGGGCTCGCACCTCATCGCCGAGTTGCAGCGCCTCGGTGCCCGCAAAGCTGTGCTGCACGGACCGGGGATGTCGGGGGGGATCGAAGCCGACTGCAGGCGCTACGGCATGGCCGTCGAACGTGCGAACGTCGACGGATCAGTTGTTGCCGTGGCCGATGCATCGCTCCACATCGCCGCCGAGTTCAAGGGGGCGGGCGCTCGTCGGGCCGTCTGCGTGGAACCACTCGGGTCGGTGGCGGTGGCGGCACCGTTGGCGGCGGGACTCGCGACCTCGACGGGGTATCCGCTCATCGTCGGCGTCGACCGGGCGCGCATGGCCGGATTCACGTTGACGTATCTCGTCGGGGCCGAAGCGGCTGCACGCGCGGGCGAAGTCCCGGGCGGTCATCCGTTGGGCGAGGTCTCGACAACGGCACTGTCCGTCGCTCTCGCTGACATCGCCTACCGGGTCGAGGGCGCTACTGCTGGCGGGGTCGGTCTGGTGGCTGAGGGAGGGCCATCGCCGCTGGCTCTCGTCGGCGCCGGCGGCCCGATCCTCGTCCATCCCGCGGCGTCGCTCGACGGGATCAGAGAGACACTGTTCACGTATCGCGACCGCCTGCGCTCGGTCGCCCTCGCCGGGCTCACCGGCGCCCTTCCGAGCGACGGGTATTACGAGCTGCAGTCCATCGTGAACGGGTTCGACGCCCACAAGCTCATCGGCGTTTCGGGCCAGGGGCTGCCGGTCATCGACCAACCCTTGAGCGAGCGACCGCTCGGCCTGGCCCGACTCTCGAACACGCTGCCATCGGACACGGGATCGCCGTACTGGACGGGCCGGGGGCTCGAACTCGGCGAACCGTGAGCAGCCTGTCCGCCACCGGGCCAGCGGCACTCCCTGGCGTGATCGCGCTGGCGCTGGCCCTGGCCGCGGCCATTCGTTCACTCTGGTCTCCCTGAGGCCTCTCCGTCGCCGAGACGGTGGCGCCCTCCGTGCGAGGGATGGAACGGTTCGGAGTCGCTTCGTTGTTGGTGGCGGCGTCGGCGACGACGGGTGGGCTCGCCGGAGCCGTGGCCGGCGGGGTCTGGTCGGCGGTGCTGGGGTCATCGCTCAACTTCCCCGCGCTGGCTGTGCTGGTCGGCGCCTGCCTCGTCCTCGACATGGTGGGCGTGCAGCCGTTCTCGACGCTCCGTCAGGTGCCGCGACTCTGGGGACGGATCTTCTCGGCCCGCACCGTTGCCGTGCTCTACGGGGCCCGTCTCGGCGTCGGTCCCCTGACGATCCTGCGGACCTGGCTGTGGTGGGCGGCGCTGATCGCCGGCGCCTCGGCGAGTCCGACGTGGTCGACGGTCGTCGGCATCGTGTTCGGCGCCGCCCGCATCGCCGTGATGCTGGCCGTCGGCCCCCGAGCGGGCCGCCTCCAGCGAAGCGAGCGCAAGGCCGCGGTCGTCACCGGCGCGCTCGTGCTCGCGGCCGTCGGGGGGCTCGGCTTCGGTATCGACGTATCCCCGGAACCGGGGCCGAGGGCGCTTCCGGACGGAGACTCGTTCGGCCGGTCGGTGGAGGCGCGGTCCGCCGCGCTGCCACCTCTGGCACCGACTTCTTCCGTTGGATCGGTAGCCCCCGCTTCGGCCGAGGCACCACCCACCTCGCAGGCCGAGCGGCTCGCCCTCCCCGAGACGCTGTTGGCGGGATGGACGCGCGCCCCGGACGATCCGGGTCGACGACTTGGTCCGCTCGACCTCGCCGCGGCTGCGGAGGCCGAGCAGGACGCAACCGCCGAGAGGGCACTTCTCGAGACGCGGCACTTCGTCAGCGGACGGTCACGCGGCTGGCGGGGCCCGCAGGGTCAGGTCGGGTACGCGTCGGTCTATGCATTCGCGTCAGCGGCAGATGCGTCGGCCTATCTGGTCGATGGCGTGACCACCATCGAGGCCCGGGGCGCCCGCGTGTACGACGTCGCGTCGCCCCCCGGAGCAAAGGGATTCAGCCAGGTCGAGCGGGCCGATCCGAGTGCCGGATCGAAGGTGTCGCACGGTGTCGTGTTCGTGCGCGACGTCCGCTTCTGGTTGGTGTTCGTCACCGGGCGCGATTCGAGCGTCGACCCGGGTGACGCAGTCACTGCCGCGCAGTCGGTGGCGTCAGTGGTCGGAGGCTGAAGGCACGTACCGGTCGCGAGCGGCGGCGACTGCGGCTTCGGCTTCGACCCGTCCCTGCCAGTCGCTGATCTCGGTGCCCTTGCCCGGCTCGAGGGCCTTGTAGACCTCGAAGAAGTGGGCGATCTCGTCGAGCAGGTGGGGCTGGAGGTCGCCGAGGTCCTTGACGTTCTGCCAGCGAGGATCGGTGTGGGGCACCGTCAGTACCTTGGCGTCCGGTCCGGCTTCGTCCGACATCCAGAAGACGCCGACGGGCCGGGCCAGGACGTGACACCCGGGAAATGTGGGCTCGTCGAGCAGTACGAGGGCGTCGAGCGGATCGCCGTCCTCGCCGAGGGTGTGGGGAAAGAAGCCGTAGTCGGCGGGGTACATCGTCGCCGTGAAGAGCGTGCGGTCGAGCCAGAGTTCGCCCGAGACGTGGTCGACCTCGTACTTGTTCCGCGATCCCTTGGGGATCTCGACGATGACCTCGACTTCCATCGCCCGACGCTAACGGCTAACTGGCGACCCGGTGCAGTTCCTCGAGGGTCGTCCCGCCCGCAGCCGCCTTCAGGAGGCCGTCGCGGATGAGGGTGATCATGCCCTCCTTGACGGCGATGGCCTCGATCTCGGCCGGGGGCGCCCATTCGATGATGGCGTCGGCGACCCGGTCGGTGACGGGCATGACCTCGTGCAGGGCGAACCGACCGAGGTATCCCGCCCCTCCACAGGCCTTGCACCCGACGGCCGAGAAGAACTGGCCCTGATGCCGCTGCTGGTCGTCCTCGGTCCAACCCAAGCGGGCAAGCACCTCGGGGCGGATGGTGGCCGGAACCTTGCACTTGTCGCAGAGCCGACGAGCGAGACGTTGAGCGACGATGCACTGCAGGGCTGACGTCACCAGGAACGGTTCGACGCCCATCTTCACCAAGCGGGCCGGGGTGGCGGCGGCGCTGCGGGTGTGTAGTGACGAGAGCACCAGGTGGCCGGTGAGGGCGGCGTCGATGGTGAGGCGGGCCGTGTCCTGATCGCGGACCTCGCCGACCAGGAGGATGTCGGGGTCGGCTCGCAGCAGCGTGCGCAGCGCCGAGGCGAAGGACACGCCGGACTTCGACTCGACCTGCACTTGTTTGATGCCTTCGAGTTCGTATTCGACCGGGTCCTCGACGGTGATGATGCTGCGATCGGTGGCGTTGATCGCCTGCAGCGTGGCGTACAACGTCGTCGACTTGCCCGACCCCGTCGGACCGGTGGCGAGGATGGCGCCACTCGACTGGGAGTAAC
>JBKJLU010000237.1:0-3573 GCA_046596815.1 Acidimicrobiales bacterium
CGGCGGTAGCCCAGCGGCGCTCGGTGACGTAGTCGGCCGGGTCGTAACCGCCGAGTACCGGGATCTGTTTCACCAAGGTGCGCTCGCCGGACTCGAGGTCCTCGTCGTAGGTCGTGCCCGGCGTGATCATCGACTCGTACTCAAAACGCAACACATCACGATCGAACTCGGGGTTGGCGCCGAGGGTCGTCGACGACACCTCCTCGGGAACCTCGAGCTCACGGATCTCATTGGTCGCCGCGTTCATGACGCGGACGCGGGGAACGGCGTTGGCCTGCTCGGCGAGGAGGATCCAGTCGCGCAGTACTCCGATGCCGAGCAAGCGGGAGTCTTGGCGGTGGGCCACGAGATCTCGCCAGTTGGCGCGGCCCGGGCTCGTGACAGGCGCTTCCACGAGCTTGAAGTTCACGGCGCCGTCGGCGTTGGTCGTGATGAGGAAGCGGTCGCCGTGATGGTCGACCTCGTATTCGAGTCCGGTCTGGCGGACCTCGATGACCTGGAACTCGCCCTCGGGGTCAGAGGCGTCGAGGTAGCGAATCTCGGTCGTCAGCGAACTGTGCGATCCGATGAAGAGGTATCCGCCGCTCTTCGAACGCGAGATCCCGACCCGGAAGCGCTCGTCGTCCTCTTGATAGACGAGCGTCGCGTTGCTTGCTCCCACTCCGCCCGCCCCTGCCTCGATGGGGTCGCCGAGGCGGTGCCGCCAGATCTGGTGGGGGCGTAGGGCAGCGTCGCGTGCGGCGTAGAAGACGGTGCGATTGTCGCTGGCCCACACCACATTGCCGGTGACCTGGGGGATGACGTCGTCGAGGTCGCGCTTGGACTCGAGGTCGCGAAAGTGGATGTCGGTGTTGTCGCTGCCGTCATAGTTCACGCCGTAGGCGGCCAGTCGGTGGTCGGGACTCGGCCGGAAGGCCCGTAGATCGAAGTAGTCCTTGCCAGCGGCGAGCTCGTTCTCGTCGAGCAGCACCTGCTCGTCGGCGTCGAGGGTGCCGGTGCGACGGCAGCGGATGGCGTACTCGAGTCCCTCGACCATGCGCACGTAGTACCAGTGGCCTCCCCAGTACACCGGCGGCGTCTCGTCGGTCTCCTGGATGCGCGACTTGATCTCGTCGAAGATGGTCTCCTGCAGCGGCGCAAGGTGGGCCGTCATCGCCTCGGTGAAGGCATTCTCGGCTTCGAGGTAGGTGGTCACCTCGGGGTCGTCCCGGTCGCGCAGCCAGTACCAGTCGTCGACGCGCTCGTCGCCGTGCATGGTCATCACGAGGGGGCGTCGTTCGGCCGAAGGGGGCGTCGTGGTCACGCCAGAACCTTAGGATCAGCGGAATGGCCATCTACGCCCTGGGTGACCGGGTCCCGACCGTGCATCCCGACGCCTACGTCCATCCCGACGCCACCATCATCGGCCTCGTCGAGGTCGGCTCGGAGGCGACGATCTGGGCCGGTGCCGTACTGCGGGGTGACTACGGCCGCATCGTCGTCGGCGCCCGCACGTCGGTGCAGGACGGCACCGTCGTGCACGCCACCCACGAGCTCGACACGATCATCGGCGAAGACTGCGTCGTCGGCCACAACGCCCACCTCGAGGGGTGCACGATCGAGCCTCACTCCCTCGTTGGATCCGGGTCGATCGTGCTGCACCGCGTGAAGGTCGGCCCGCACGCGCTCGTCGGCGCCAACGCCGTGGTGACCAACGGGACGCTGGTCCCGCCCCACGCCATGGCCCTCGGCATTCCGGCGACCATCAAGGAGAACGCCGTCCACGAAGGGTCGTTCGGCCCGGCCGTCGCCCTCTACGTCGCCAATGGCAAGCGCTACAAGAGCGAGCTGCGCCGCATCGACTGAGGGTGCATTGCCTGATGGTTAGGCGCGCTGGGTCTCGCGCAGCGGATCGAGGAACGCGATCGACCCGGTCGAGGAGCGGCGTCGTCCCCATGTGGCGACCTCGGGATCCTGCGTGAGGTAGACGACCTGGGCGTGAGCCGACAGCCGGTCGATGAGATCGAGCATGGTCCACTTCACATCAGACCTGAGGTGGAGGAAACAATCGTCCATCACCAACGGAAGGGTTTCGTCGCTGGCGCCGCAGTGGCGCAACGCGGTCAGCCGTCGCCGCAGATAGCGCTCGAGTTCGGCCACCTTCGAAGGCGGCGTGACGCCGGCGTCACCGTGGCCCTCCTCGAGGATGGCGACCCGACGCTCGAGCGCGGCCTTGCGGTCGGCGATGCGTACGACATCGGGCACGAGGCGGTGGGCCGTGTAATACGCCGTCGACGTCAGGTCTCGCCGCATCTGCAACTGGTCGGGATCGGGCTCGCGGCCATCAGCAACCGTGAACGTGGTGCCGAAGTCGGGGCGGTGCTCGGACCGGGCGAGTTCCTCGAGGCGGGTGATCTCGCGCACGACTTCGGCGACGGTGCGGCCCATCATGCGGTCGCGCACGCGCTGCTCGGCGCGAGCAGCCCGCTCCTCGAACGCCTGGAGGCGCTGGGCGAGGTCACCCTCGACGTACCCCATGCGGACGAGAACGTCCTGCACCAGGGCCCGCGCTTCGCGCTCCTCGGTCTCGACCTGCTCGAGCTTCGCCTGCAGTCGCGCGATGCGGGCCACTTCGGCCAACTGGCGCACGAGGTCGGCGGCCAGAACGGGCTGCTCGACGCCGAACGGGCGACAGAGGTCCATGAGGGCCTCGCGGGCCGCCTCGACTGCGGGCTCGATCTCCTCGGTGAGGTGGCGACGGGCCTCGCTGATCTCGGCGCCGAGTCCGGCCAACTCGGCGACGGCGGTCGCATACGACCGCACCTCCCGTTCGAGTTCGATGGCCTCGAGGGGCGACATGTCGCCGGCCAGTGCCCGCCACTCGGCCATGGCGCGGCGATGATCCTTCGCGGCGCGCTCGAGTCCGGCGCGCAACGTCGGGTCCTTCGAGGCTTCGAGGCGGCGAAGGTGGAACGAGACGTAGGTCGGCACGCCGGCGCGCACCAGGGCGTCGGTCTCCCAGTCCTGGGCTTCGGCCAACTGCTGTCGGGGCGCGAGCACCGACCAGTAGGCCGCGGCGGCACTGCCGGCGAGAGCGAGGGGCGCCATGAACGGTGCCAACGGAAGGGCCATGGCGCCAAGGGCCGCCGCGCCTCCCGCAGCCACCACGCCCATTCGCCGCTTCTCGATCGTCTCCTCGGCCTGGCCGACGGCGGCGTGGGCCGACTCGATCTCCTGGACGATGGCCGGGCTGTCGCCGTCCTCGACCAGTCCGCCAAGGGCGATGGATTCGGCCTCGAGCCGGCGGCCGGTTTCGATGGCTCGCTGCAGCACCCGCCAGATCCGGTCCTGGTCGGCGCGGGCGAGTCGGGCGACGTCGGGGTGCGAGGGGCTCTCGAGGTGGACGGCCATGAGCCCCGCCAGTCGTGCCGAAAGGGTCGCCCTTTGGCCCTCGGCTGCGGCCAGATCGTCGACGCGACCTTCGAGGTCGAGCGGCACCTGATCGGGGATGGTCAGAGCCCCGGCCAGCGAGTGTGGATCGAGCCGGGCCCTATCCGGTCCGAATGCCTGCAGGGAATCGGAGAGCCGGCGGGC
>JBKJLU010000240.1:0-2665 GCA_046596815.1 Acidimicrobiales bacterium
GGCGTCCTCGGCGTCGACGACGCCCGCAGGCTGCCGAAGGCGCTCGGCCGGAAGTTGGCTGCCGCCCTCACCGGGACCACGGGTGCACGGTCGCCGGCCGTGCGCGAACGGCCGGCGCCGTGACCGCCCGCCGCGTGACCGTCCGTCGCGTAGCCACGTGGGGGGCGATGTGGCTGGCGGTGGTGGCCGTTCTGATGGTTCTGAAGCTGGCGGGTGTCGAGGTGATCGACCTCTTCAAGGACCCCATCGAGCTGCGACAAGAAAAGCTCGCCCTTCCGTGGAAGGGCACCGTGGGCACGCTCGGAGCTCTCGGATGGATAGCCGGAGCAGCAGTCTGCCTGTGTGCCGCATCGACGCTGCGGCCATCCGATGGGCGACGGAACTATCTGGCGGCAACCGGTCTCGTCCTTCTCGCCTTGGGCCTCGACGACGCCTTGGTGATTCACGACCATCTGGTGCCCTACTTCACGGGATTCGACAAGAGCGAGAAGCTGGTCCTCGGCCTTTTGGCCGGGCTCGTTGTGGCCTGGGCCATCCGCTTCCGCCGACGCCTCCAGGCTTCGGACGTTCTGTTACTGGCCATGAGTGGTGCCGGTCTCGGTGCGGCTTTCGGCATCGACGCATTGCAGTCGCTCGGCCTCGACGCTCCGGGAATCGGGCTGATCGAGGAGGTTTCCGAATTGCTCGGCCTCATCACACTCGTGTGCTGGGCGGTGTTCGAGTCGAGGCGGGCGGTGCTGGAGCCGGAGATTTGCACCGCGTCAACGGCCGACCAGGCGGACTGCTAGCAGGGAACCGAGCGCTGCATGGCGAATATCTCACCGTGAGCGCGATTCGGTCGGGGGGCAGAGCGGGACGCGCCGCGACCCACGGCGACGACGTGCGCTCGGACGCCGCCCTGGCGACTGCGGCGGCCACCGGCAACACGGAGGCGTTCGAAGCCCTCTACCGGCGCCACGCCGAAGCCGCATGGCGGGTCGCGTCGGCGGTTGCCGGCAATCCGGACGACGCCGCCGACGCCGTGTCGGATGCTTTCACCCGGGTGCTGTCGGCCCTCGAAGCCGGCCGGCTCAACGACGGGGCTCGATTCCGGCCGTATCTGCTCTCGGCGACGAGGAACGCGGCGGTCGACTTCCACCGGCGCAGCGGACGCCTTCGCCCCACCGATCGCCTCGAACTGCTCGATTTCCCGGCGACGGGCCGGACGGCGACCGAGCGGGTCGACGATCGCCAGGATGCGACCTTTGTGGCCCAGGCCTTCCGGGGCCTGCCCGAGCGTTGGCGTTCGGTGCTGTGGCTCGTCGAAGTCGAAGGCGTGCCGCCCCGCGAAGCTGCGGCACTGCTCGGCTTGAGCGCCAACAACGTCGCCCAACTCGCTCTCCGGGCTCGCGTCGGTCTGCGCGAGCGGTTCGTGCAAGCCCATCTGCGAGAGCCGTTCGACGACGTTTGTCGCTTCTGCGTCGAGCGCCTGGGCAGCTACGTCGTCGGCACGCTCTCTCCGCGCGATCTGGCCAAGGTCGACCAGCACCTGGCGGGCTGCGAGGAATGCCGCGAGCGCGCGGCGCAACTCGAGGACCTCGGCGGATCGCTCCGGCGGGTCGTCCTCCCCCTTCCCTTCCTGCTGGCCCCGGCGGCGTTGGCGAAATGGCAGCTGACCTCATCCGTCGGATCGGCCGTTCACGGTGTCGCGTCGGCCGTCGGCGGCACCACCTCGTCGGCATCGACCGTGGCCTCGTCCGCCGGTTCACTTGCGGCCAAGGTCCAACGTCCTCTGATGGCCGCCAGCACCGGCCTGTTCGCGCTCGGCGTCATCAGCGCCAGCGTCGTGGGCCAACCGGGCGACCTGGGAGGGCGCATCGGTTCGCCCCGCCTTCCGGTGATCGCCACGCCAGCGCCGCCGTCGCAGGTGGTGGATGATCGCATCGCGCTGACGATCTCGACGTCGGCATCATCGATCGCCGGACTCGACGACCTCGTCGCCCTCATTGGTCAGCCGGTGACCACTCCTGCGCTCGCGCCGGCACCAGCCCTGGCACCGGGGGCCGCACCCGGCGCTTCGACCGGATCGGGCGATGCCGCACCGGCGGGCCCGAGTCCTGCTGACCGACCGAGCGGCGACGCTTCGGCCCCTCCAACGCCTCCTCCGCCGAAGCCGACGCCCCTGGTCAACGCCGGCGTCAGCGTCGTCATCGCCGGTCAGTCCGCCGGCATCACCGCGGGATCAGGAACAGGGTCGTGCACCGGCGGCGCACTCGGACCTGCGGCGACCGGATGCCCGCCGCCGGCGGCGACCGGCACCGTGGTCGGGACCACCGTCGCCACCGACGGCTCGGCCGGGGGCGGCGTCCTCGCCGGCAAGACCGTCTCCGTCAGTCTGTAATCGCCGCCCGAAGTCCGGCCCTAGACCTTCGCGCTCGGGGGTCGAGGTGACAGATGGTCCCTCTGGTTGATGGTCAGGATGCCTTGTTGTGGCGGTGGCTGTCGAGGACCTCGCGAGGGGTGCGGCCGCGCATGAAGGCGCCGTGGTTGCGGCGGCGGTTGTTGTAGCCAACGAGCCAGGCGTTGGCTTCGGCTTGGAGCTGGCCGATGCTCGTGAAGCGCCGGCGGTGGAAGGCGGGCCGCCAGCACTCTTGGAGGCAGGTGCCGTGGAAGCGTTCGCACACGG
>JBKJLU010000314.1:0-6998 GCA_046596815.1 Acidimicrobiales bacterium
GGAAGCTCGACGGGACTCTTCTGACAGGGCTCGTCATCGAGGCGGAGTTCGCCACGTTCCTGACGACCCTGAAGGCAGACGAAGCCACTGGCCCCAAGGGTCCGAACGACGGCGACGGGTTCGTCAACTGGGAACACCTCGAGAACGTTCCGCTCGGCTTCGCTGATGGTACCGATGACGACGGTGACACAAAGCTGCAGTTGTTCAAGAACGACCTGAAGGGCTCGGGCGCCGGCGCAGGCACCGCCGCAGTCACCGGCAACAACCTCGTCAGCTTCAAGAATCTGGGTGACGTCCCGCAGCTGTTCCTCGATCGCACCGCAGCCGATGTCGTCTGCGCTGCTACCTGCGTCGCCGACAGCGAGATCTCCTCGGTGGACTTCACCAAGCTCACCGGAGCGGGCATCCTCAGCAGCCAAATCAAGGACGGCACGATCACTGCGGCCGACCTTGCCGGTTCCGATACCGACGTCGATCCCGTCGCTGCTGGCGTTCAGCTGGTCCCGGGCGCCGTCACCGGCGAGAAGATCCTCGACGACACGATCGCGGCCATCGACATCAAGAACGACTCCATTACGTCCGCCGACGTGAAGGTCGACGACCTCACCGCTGCGGATCTTGCCCCGGACTCGGTGGGCAGCTCCGAGATCGGCACCGGCCAGGTCGGCACGGTCGAATTGGCCGATGGCGCCGTTACTGCGGACAAGCAGACGGCAACCATCGGAGTCGGGGCGGTCCTCGTCGAGGCTCCTCCGGCGCCTGCGGGAACGGTTCCGTTCGTTTTCCTTGCCAACGCAACGAACGAGTCGCTCACCAAGACCGTTGTGACGGCGCCCATCACGGTCGCCGGGACCGCAGCCCACAAGGTCCTCGTGTCGGGACAGTCACAAGCGACGTGCGGACCGGCCTGTCCTGCGGGCATGTTCACGATCACGTGGTCCTTGCTCGAGGATGGAGTTGCGGTGCCGGGTGCCTCGTACTCGGCGATCGTCACGGATGTCAGCCCGTTTGCGACGCTCCCGGTTTCAGCACTGCGCACGAATGTCGCCCCGTCCGGTACGGCGCACACCTACGCAGTGAGGGTCACGATCACCGAGGCATCGGTCGCAGCCTCCACTCTGGTTGTCGACAACATCCAAATGAGTGCGGTCGACCTCGGCCGATAGTGCTTTCGAACAGTTGAGGCCGGCCTGACCGGTTGGACTGTTCGATAGGGGTAGACGGAACCGCAATGAGGAGGGCGTCGGCTTCGGCCGGCGCCCTCGTCGCGTCCCCAATCGGGCCGTTGCTCGAGCCCGGACTCGTCGGTAGGTTCGGAAGCAAACCTCGTTCGCTTCCCCCTGAGCCAAGTCGGATCCTGCTCAGGGGGTTGTCGTGCGTCGCATCGCACTTGTTCTGGTCGTGCTGGTCGGTCTTCCTCAGGCGCCGGCGGGGGCCGTTGTCGCTGAGACGCGGAACCCGGTGGTTTACCTTCCTCCGGTCGACGCGCCGCTGACCGACCGGTTCCGTGCGCCGGCGACGCCGTACGGCCCCGGCAACCGGGGCGTCGACTACGCCACCGTCGATCAGCAGTCAGTGACTGCGGCGGCCGCCGGCGAGGTCACCTTCGCCGGCTCCGTCGGCAACGACATGCACGTCGTCGTCCTGCACGACGACGGCATCCGCACCAGCTATAGCTTCCTGGCTTCGGCCGACGTGCGGCGAGGGGACAAGGTCGAACAAGGCCAGCGACTCGGGACGGCGCAAGCGAGCGGCCTGCACTTCGGCGCCCGTGCCGGAGAGGAGTACATCGATCCGCTGACCCTGGTCGGACCCGGCCGAGGCCAACGCCGGGCCGAACTCGTCGACGACGACGAATCGAAGCCACTCGACGAGGTGGTCGAGCGGCGACGGCTCATCGACGGTCTCCCGAGCGGGCGCCAGCTCTACGACTGGGCCATCGCCCAGGCAGAGGCGACATTCCGGTCGAAGATCTCCATGGCGACAGCGGTGCTCGACAGTGTCTACGACATCTGGATCCCGCTCCCGGTGTACCTGGCCGCCGCCGCCGTCGATTGGGAACGCGACCAGGCCACCTGTACCCCGGAGGGGACGCCGGTCCCGACAGCGGCCGAGATCGGAAGCGACCGGATCGCACTGCTCGTCGGCGGGCTGGCGTCGAAGACCGGCCACGCCGACGTGCTCGACATCGACATCGGGACACTCGGCTACGCGCTCGAGAACGTGCACCAGTTCAGCTACCGCGATGATGGCGGGCCCTACGACGCCGAGGACACGCAGAGAGATCTCGACGAGGCGGGAGCGTTGCTGGCGAGGCGGATCGCCGAATTGCAGCGCCGCAACCCCGGCCGTCGGGTCGACGTCATCGCCCATTCCCAGGGTGGCCTTGTGGCCCGGAGCGCGGTCACCCGCCACGGCGCGCGCCCCGCCACCTTGGTCACGTTGGCCACCCCCCACGACGGAACGGAGCTGGCGAGCATGGCTGCGGGCTTCGATGGCAGCCGGACCGGCCACCTTCTGCTGGAGGGCGCCGGAAGTCAACGCCCGGGTGGAATCGACCCCAACTCGACGTCCGTTCTGCAGATGGCCGAGGGTTCGCCCTTCCTCGTCGACCTCCGGCGCAACGGCCGCTGGCCTCCCTCAGGCGTCACCCACGCGGTCTCGATCGGCGCTCACGGAGACCCGATAGTCCCGAGCCGCCACGCCTACTTGCCAGGAGCGCTGAACACGGTCGTCACCCCCAACGGCACCCCGACGCTGGACGACCACGGCGAACTTCCAGGGTCGCCGGAGGCCACTCGCGAGATCGCCCGCGCCCTCGTCCGCCAGGGTCCGACGTGCCGCAGCCTGCGCCAGACCCTCTACGACGACCTGGCGAGCGTCGAGCTGAGCGACACCCAAGACCGCATGGTGCTGGTGACCACGGCCGCCGGGCTCTATCTCGACAAGAAGCTCAAGACGCCGCCCGAACGGGCCGCCATCGCCAAGGTGAAGGAGGTCGGACGTCGTCTCGTCTTTCGGTGACGGTTCGGAACCAGGCCGGGGACCTCACTACGCTGTGTCGCCCAATGGGCTGGAGTCGTTGCGTTGTCGCGCTCGTGGGGATTTTGGGAGGGCTGCTTCCGATCGCCCTTCACGGAGCCCCGCATGCCAGCGCCGCAGCAACGATCGCCGCCCTCGAGGCTGCCCCGGTCGACCCGTTCGTCGTCGATCGGCCGCGCTTCGAGCCCATCGGCGGGTCGCCGCTGGGCGTCGCCGGCTTCGGGGATTTCCGGGGCGCCATCGAGTTGACTCGTTCCGGCACCGGCATCTCGGTCGTCAATCACGTGTCCCTCGACGACTACCTCCGCGGCATCAGCGAAGTGCCCGTGAGCTGGCCACTCGAGGCGCAAAAAGCCCAGGCCATCGCCGCCCGCACCTACGCCCTCTACGAACTCGGGCGCAACGTCAACGCCTCGTACAAGGCTGCCGGCGCCGACATCTGCGCAACCGATGCCTGTCAGGTCTACGCCGGGTTGACGAAGGAGCGTCGCGCCGGTAGCGAGGCCTGGAGCGCAGCCGTCGAACAGACCCGAGGCCAAGTCCTGATCTTCAACGGTGCCCCGATCGCCGCCAAGTACTCGAGCTCGAACGGTGGACAGACGGTGAGCGGAGGCCAGCCCTACCTTCGAGCCACCGACGACCCCGACGACCGCTACAGCCCCTTGAACCGCTGGCGGGCGACCTATCCGCTCGCCGACGTGGCCCGGGTGGTCGGCTTCGCCCCCGAGACGACATCAATCCATCGGAGCGGCGACGAGATCATCGCCAGCTCCACCGATGCCGAGGGCAATGCGTCCGAGCGGCGGTTGGCGGCCGCAGATTTCCGCAGCCGTATCAACAACGGCTTCTCCACACCGGCCGGCCTGCCGCTGCCCGTGCCCTCGGTCCGCTTCGACGCCGGCGTGGCCGACGGTGTCGTCTACATCGATGGACGGGGATGGGGTCACGGCATCGGGTTGAGCCAATACGGCGCCCTCGGCAAGTCGCTCCGCGGGTTGAAGGCGCCCGACATCCTGGCTGCGTACTACGCCGGACTTCGTCCGGTCGCCGTGCCCAACGATCGCTACCCCCAGCGGGTGCGGGTCGCACTCGCGCTCGATCGGGGCGATGCCACCATCAACAGTGCGGCAGGCTCGTTCCGCATCGTCGACGCCGGCGGACGGGTCATCGCCCATCGCGCCAGCGGAGCCTGGTCGGCCCGGCCGGCGCCGGATGGACGGGTGCGGTTGGTGCCACCTGGCGATCAGGCCGTGCCTCCGACGGCCTCGCTGGCGTCCACGGAGCCGGCGACTCCCCGGCCGGGCAAACCCTTCACCGCCCGCCTCTCGCTCGACGGTCCATCGGCCATCACCCGCCTCACCCTCGTCCGTCCAGACGGCACGGCCACCGAACTCGACGCGCCGAAGTTGCGGGCTCCGGGACCGGTCGCCGTTCGCCTGAGTGCCGCAGCCACGCCGACCGCAGGCGCCTACCGCATCGACGTCGAGCGAGACGCCGGTGGAGGACGGGTTGTCACCACCGGGGTCCCTCTGCAATTCGACGCTGCCTCGACCCCGGCCGAACCTCCGGCGACGGCGCTCGTGTCGGTCACGAAACCGCTCGACGACGAGGGCGACGGCGGGACCCCGAACCGTGGTCTGTTCGAGGGCCTGGCCACCGTTCTGCTCGTCGCCGTGGTCGTCGCTGGCGCCTTCTGGGTGGGCCGCCGGCCAGGCATCCAACTACACTGATCGACCGGTCCCGGCAACTCCGCCGAGCCGTCCCCGCCCGTGCGCACCCACGGTCGCCTACCACCGCAGCTGTTTTGGTGGAGAGCGCCGCGCCCGGGTCAGCGAAACCGTTGGAAAGGTAGAACCATGGCCGTCGTCACGATGAGGCAGTTGCTCGAGGCAGGTGTCCACTTCGGACACCAGACCCGCCGCTGGAACCCGAAGATGAAGCGCTACATCTTCGGCGAGCGCAACGGCATCTACATCCTCGACCTGAATCAGACCCTGACCGGCATCGAGAAGGCGTACATCTACGTCCGCGACCTCGTGGCCGGGGGCGGAACGATCCTGTTCATCGGCACCAAGAAGCAGACCCAGGACCCGATCTCGCAATATGCCGACTCCTGCGGGATGCCCTACATCAACGAGCGCTGGCTCGGCGGCATGCTCACCAACTTCTCGACCATCAGCGGGCGCGTCACCAAGCTGCGCGACCTCGAGCGGATGAAGGCTGTCGGCGACTTCGACGCCATGCCCAAGAAGGAAGCGTTGCTCCTCAGCCGCGAGCTCGAGAAGCTGCAGCGCAACCTCGGCGGCATCCGCGGCATGGCCAAGCTCCCCGACGCGGTCTTCATCATCGACACCAAGAAGGAGCACATCGGGGTCACCGAGGCGAACAAGCTCGGCCTGCCGATCGTCGCCGTCGTCGACACCAACTGCGACCCCGATGTCATCGACTACGTCATCCCGGGCAACGACGACGCCATCCGTGCCGGCAGCCTGCTGTGTCGCGTCATCGCCGACGCCGTCAAGGAGGGGCAGCACATCCACTCCCGTCGCAACCCGAAGGCCGCCGCCGCCCCCGCCCCGGTCCAGCTCACCCCCGAGCAGGAGGCCGAGCGGGCCGAGCAGCAGGCCGAGGCCCGCCGCGAGGCTGCGCTCGCCCAGCGTGAGCGCGAGGCCCGCCTCGCCGCCGCCCGCGACGCCGAAGCCAACGCCGACACCCCCCTTGCTTCCGTAGAGAACGCCGACACCCCCCCCGCCGAGCCCGCGGCTGAGAGCACCCCTGTGGAGGCCGGCGAGACCGCCGCAGAGGAAGACAAGAACTAATGGACTTCACCGCCCAGGATGTGAAGAAGCTCCGGGATCTGACCGGAGCCGGGATGATGGACGCCAAGAAGGCGCTCGTCGAGAACGACGGCGATGCCGAGTCGGCGGCCAAGTGGCTGCGCGAGCGCGGCCTCGGCAAGGCGGCAGAACGCGCCGACCGCGAGAACACCCAGGGCGCGGTCGCCGTGGCCGTCGACGGCAACGCCGCCGCGCTCGTGCAGCTGAAGTGCGAGACCGACTTCGTGGCGAAGTCGCCGGACTTCGTGGCCATGGTCAACGACCTCGCGACCCTCGTGGCCAAGGCCGGAGAAGGTGCCGTGGCCGAGCGCCAGGAAGACATCGACAACCTCAAGATCACCCTCAAGGAGAACATCGAGCTCGGCCAGGTCGTGCGCTTCGAGGCGGCCGACGGCGCGGTGATCGATGCCTACAACCACATCCAGAACGGCCGCGGCGTCAACGGCGTGCTCGTCGAGGTGCAGGGGGGCGATCAGGAGCTTGCCCACGACATCGCCGTCCACATCGCCTTCGCCAAGCCGGGGTCGCTGCGCCGTGAAGACGTCGACGCCGCTCTGGTCGAGGACGAGCGGGCGTCGCTACTGAAGGAGACCCAGAACGAGGGGAAGCCCGAGGCGGCGTGGCCGAAGATCGTCGAGGGCAAGGTCGGCGGCTGGTTCAAGCGCATGCCGGGCGGATCACTGCTCGAGCAGCCCTACGCCAAGGACGACAAGAAGACCGTCACCCAGGTGCTCGGCTCGGCCACGGTGACGCGGTTCTCCCAGGTCGTCATCGGCGGCTGATTCACGAAATGCCTGATGATCTGGATGTGACGGTCACGCCCAAAGCGCGTTGGAGTCGTGTCGTCCTGAAGATGTCGGGCGAGGCGTTCGCCTCGTCGGAGGTCGACGAGACCATCGACGGCGTGACCGTGGCGCGTCTCGCCGGCGAGATCGCCGAGTGCCAGCGTGAGCTCGGCGTGCAGATCGCCGTCGTGGTGGGCGGCGGCAACATCTGGCGCGGCGCCACCGGGGAATCTGCCGGGATGGATCGGGCCACCGCCGATCACATGGGCATGCTGGCCACGGTCATCAACGCCCTGGCTCTCCAGGACGCCCTCGAACGCCAGGGTCAGCCCAC
>JBKJLU010000402.1:0-3213 GCA_046596815.1 Acidimicrobiales bacterium
TTCACCGAGCTCCTCCTCGACGATCCCACCGTGGTCGACATCGACGAGCCGGTGCCCTTCCGGCCGAACGGCGCCGCCATCACCTTCGACCGCATCGACTTCCGATTCGCGCCCGAGGCGCCGCGCCTCTTCTCCGGCCTCGACCTGGTCGTCGGCGACGGCGAGAAGGTCGGGCTCATCGGACGATCGGGTGGTGGCAAGACGACCATCACCAAGTTGCTGTTGCGCCTCATGGACATCGAGGGCGGCCGGATCCTCGTCGGCGGGCAGGACATCTCGACGATTCGCCAACGGGCGTTGCGCGAGATGGTCGCCTACGTGCCCCAGGACCCGGCGATGTTCCACCGTTCGCTGCGCGACAACATCGCCTTCGGGCGCCTCGACGCCACCGAGGACGACGTGCGTGCGGCTGCGGCCGCAGCCCACGCAGCGGAGTTCATCGAGCAGTTGCCCGACGGGTACGACACCCTCGTCGGCGAGCGCGGCATCAAGCTCTCGGGCGGACAGCGACAGCGCGTCGCCATCGCCCGGGCCATCGTGCGCCAAGCCCCGATCCTGGTGCTCGACGAGGCCACGAGCTCGCTCGACTCGGAGAGCGAGGCCTTCATCCAGCTGGCTCTGCACGATCTCATGGAGCGCAGCACGGCACTCGTCATCGCCCACCGCCTGAGCACCGTGCA
The DNA here is from genome assembly GCA_046596815.1 of Acidimicrobiales bacterium. Lineage (GTDB taxonomy): Bacteria > Actinomycetota > Acidimicrobiia > Acidimicrobiales > CADCTF01 > DATLED01. Next base: position 681 of record JBKJLU010000402.1, read on the forward strand.
GCAGATGGATCGCCTCGTGGTGCTCGAGAGGGGCGCCGTGGTCGAGCAAGGAACGCATGAGCAGTTGCTCCGCTCTGGCGGCACCTACGCCGGACTGTGGGCCCGTCAGTCGGGCGGGTTCCTGCTCGACGAGGTCGCCGTCTGAACGAAAATCCCTTAGGGTTCCGAAGCAATGTCAACGACGGACGAAGTGACGAGCACCGACGAATCCCTCCGGACGGAGGTCACGACGTGGCTCCAGGCCAACCTTCCGGAGGCTTGGGTCAGGGCGGCCGAGGCCGACGATGACGAAGGTCTTCGCGAGTCGGCCAAGGGCTTCGATCAGCGAGCGTTCCTGAAGGCGATCGGGGCCGCCGGCTGGGCCTATCCGACGTGGGAGGTCGAGTATGGAGGCAAGGGCTTGACCCCCGAGCAGGCAGCCGTCGTCGAAGAGGTGAAGAACGACTACCGGGCGCCCCGTTCGTTCAACGTGCTCGGATTCGGGCTCGCCGGGCCGACGATTCGCCAATGGGGGACCGAGGAGCAGAAGCGATACTTCCTCCCGCGCTTGGCCCAGGACGACATCTGGTGTCAGCTGTTCTCCGAGCCCGGCAACGGTTCGGACATCGCCGGGCTGGCCACCAAGGCCGAGCGCGACGGCGACGAGTGGGTGGTCAACGGGCAGAAGGTCTGGACGTCGGGCGCCCACCAATCCAAGTGGGGGATGCTCATCGCCCGCAGCCATCCCGACCAGCCGAAGCACACGGGTATCACCTACTTCCTGCTCGACATGAAGTCGCCTGGCGTCGACGTGCGTCCGTTGCGCCAGATCACCGGCGATGCCGAGTTCAACGAGGTCTTCCTCAGCGACGTGCGCATCCCCGACTCGTCGCGTCTCGGTCCTGAGGGCAGCGGATGGTCGGTCGCCCAGACCACGCTCATGAACGAGCGGGTCGCCCTCTCGAGCGCCTTCGGTGGCGGTGGCGGGCCGGCGCGACGCCAGCAGGCCGCCGGCCCCCGGCCCCGCCAGCGCATCGCCGCCGACGAGGTCATCGCCCGCGCCCGGGCCAACGGGCAGTGGGAGGACGCCACCGTGCGCGACCGGCTGGTGAAGCTCTGGGTCGAGGGCCGTATCTCGGTGTGCAACATGCAGCGGGCCATGGCGGTGCGCCGGGCCGGGGGCCAACCCGGTCCCGAAGGCTCGGTCGGCAAGCTCTACTCCACGACCTACAACATGAAGCTGCAGATCGCCTCCGTCGACATCATGGGGATGGACACGACGGCGTGGGCCGAGGACGATGCCGAGGCGGCGCTTCGAGTACGCACGTTCCTGCGGTCGCGAGGCAATTCCATCGAGGGCGGTACGTCCGAGATCCAACGCAACATCCTCGGCGACCGCGTTCTCGGCCTTCCCCGCGAGCCCGACGCCTCCAAGTCGTTGCCCTGGAAGGACGTGCCGAGAAATTGAGTCTCGGTTGGCGGCGCGAAGTCAGGCGGGGGGAGCCGGGAGGTCCGAGTTGAAGATGTCGTCGACGATGCGCCACTGGCCGTCGCGCTGCTTCGCCCAGACCTCGACGAACTTGCCGCGGTCGACGCTGGTGCCGTCGGGTGCAGTCATGTCATAACGGCCGACGGATGCGCACAGGTCGGGAGCTTCGTGCACCGCGAGGGATGTGAACGCCAACTTCACCCCGGTGTCGATGAAGCCTTGGACGAACGGGACCATGGCGTCGGTGCCCTGCACCAACTCCGTGTTCGGCGCCAGCAGGCGTGCGTCGGGGGAGTACATGGCCACCACTCCGGCCGCGTCCCCGGCGTTGAACGCCTCCAACCACTGCTTCTCGCCATTCTCGATGTCTTGCCTGCTCATGTGATCGTCTCCCGCGCTCGATGCTCCGTGTGCCGAGCGTACGACAGCTTGCTCGAGGTGGCCAGGCCCAAACTCAGAGGGGATCGGGTTCGTCGCGGGCGGCTTCTGACTCGAGTTCCTGCTCGAGCTTGTTCACCGAGGTGATCTCGGAGGTGCCCTTCTTGCGATTCAAGACGGCGTTGAGTCCGAAGAGCACGAACGACACGGCGATGATCGGAATTCGGTAGTCGTTGAGGAACCCGGTGACCGCTTCGATGGGCCCGCCGAACACGTCGCCGAAGGCCCGGAACATGGCGATGGCAGCGATGGTGCCGCCGAGGTTGAGCAGGGCGAAGAGCCACACCGGCATGCCTGAGGCGCCGGCCAGCATGCAGATGATCGGGTTGGGAAACACGATGATCATCGGCCACGCCGCCTTGGCGAACCCGCTCTCCAGCCACCGGATGAACGTGCCGCCTTCGCCCATCTTCCGCTCGAGCCAGCGGGCGCCGGCGTCGCCATACCAGCGCCCGATGGCGTAGTAGAGGGGGTCGGAAAGCAGCTGACGCGTGATGGCCACGAGGAAGAACGGAACGAGGTCGGTGTGAGGGACGACGGCCAAAATCCAGCGCTTGCGCGTGTTGAGGGCGATGAGCCAGAGCGGGTGGGTCTCGACAAGGCCGGCGGCGAGGATGTCGCCGACGA
>JBKJLU010000113.1:0-5763 GCA_046596815.1 Acidimicrobiales bacterium
GGTCTGTGCGGACAGTCGGCTACCTGATCGTTCCCATGGCCGTCGCGCGCTACGCACTTCGTTTGCGTCCCTCGGAACTCGGCTGGTCCACCCGCGGCATCCTGAAAGAGACAAGCCCGTACCTGGTGGCACTCGTCATCAGCGTGCCCTTCGTCGTCGCCGCGTCGTTCGGCAATGCGTTCCAGGCGCGCTACCCGTTCTACGACCCCGCGATGGACGGCGGCCTCTGGCCTTACGCGGTCGGCTGGTGGGCCATCTACGCCGTGCAGTTCGTCGGCGTCGAGTTCTTCTTCAGAGGGTTCCTCGTCCTCGGCCTGGCACCGAGATACGGCCACTCGGCCGTCTACGTCGCCGCCGTCCCCTATGTGATGATCCACTTCGCCAAGCCAATGCCAGAGGCTATCGGCGCCGGCATCACCGCGATCGTGCTCGGCACGCTCGTGTTGCGGAGCAGGAGCATCTGGTGGGGCGTCACCATCCACGTGTTCACGGCGGTCCTGCTCGACGTCCTCACGCTGTCGCACCAGGGCATTTTGTAGCCATCCGCGAGCGACATGACCGCTGTCGCGGGGTTGGCCGCGGCATTATCCCTGGCGATCTTGCGTCGGGCGCCGGTGATGTAGTTGGGAGAACGACCGAGACGATGAAGATGGGCGAGCCAGAGATCGTCCAACTCCCTCCCTCGCTGGTTCGTTGGCCGGCTCTCGGAGGCTTACCCCGAGGCTTGCTTGGAGGAGATCGTGGTGGATCAGGGGTAAGCCTGGTGGCCTAGCGGCTGCGCTAGGCCTCTGAACAGGACTTGTGTTAGAGGCGGCGATGAGAATCGAACTCATGTACAGGGCTTTGCAGGCCCTTGCCTAAGCCACTCGGCCACGCCGCCAGTACCGATCACCTTAGTGGCGCAGCCGGGCTACGAATCCGTCAGATCGAGGATCTGGCGCACAATCCAACGCGCCGACTCCTCACCTGGTTGGTCGGTTGACCGGGGGGCCGATGCGATCGCCGCATGCACCTGAGTACGCCGAATCTCGCCGTCGGGTCGGACGTACCGAACCGCCCAGGTGCCAGTTACGGAAACGCCAGTGCGCAGTCGATCCATGGCGGCACGGTCGAGCTGCACGTCCTCGGGGTGCAGGGCGTCCCAAAAGTGCCCGGCCAGGAGCTCGGACTCGGTCCTCCCGGTCAAATGACACAGCGCGTCGTTGACGGCGATTCGGCGACCGGATCCGTCCGAGAGGCTGGAGGCGAGCGGCGCTTGCTGAAAAGCCGCGAGGTGGACGGAAGACGGAAGGGCGTCGAGCACCGGGGCACGGTGATCGGCAGCGGTATTGCGCGCCTGAGCGAAGTGCTCGTGGGGAAGACGGAGGAGGGGTGTCACCTCACTAGCGGGTAGCGGCCGGGCCAGCAGGAACCCTTGCGCGCTGTGGCATCGCAGCGCCTGGAGCATGCGCAGCTGACCGAGCCGCTCGAGGCCCTCGGCAACCGTACGGAGGCCGAGGGCCTGACCGAGGTTCACGACGGCGGTGACGATGCCAGATGCCGTTGCATCCTCGTCCATCTCCGCCACGAAGGAGCGGTCGATCTTCAACTCGTGCACCGGAAACTTGCGCAGGTGCCCGAGAGCCGAGGTGCCGGTTCCGAAGTCGTCCACCGACACCTGCGCGCCGAGCGCTCCGAGCGCGCCGATAACGGCGATCAGTTCGTCCTCGTCACCGACCAGGGTGGACTCCGTCACCTCGAGGATGAGCGACTTCGCTTCGATGCCCGAGGTCGCCAGCACCTCGGCGACGAGTGCCGGGAAGGTCGGATCAGCGATCTGACGAGGAGAGACGTTGACCGCAACCTCGATCAAGATGCCATCGTCCGCCCAGGTCTTGGCCTGGCGACAGGCCTCTCGAAGCGCCCAGGCACCCAGCTGGATGATCAAGCCGGTTTCCTCAGCGAGGGGGATGAACCGCAAGGGCGGAATCAGTTGGCCGTCGCGGCGCCAACGGACGAGCGCCTCGACGCCGTTGACGTAGCCAGTGCGAAGGTCGTACCTCGGCTGATAATGAAGCTCGAGTTCGCCGCCGCTGATCGCCCGATGGAGTGCGCCCGCATCGCGCACCGCCTCGTCAGGGCCTCCAGCGAGGACCCGAGCGCCCATCCGGTATTGGTTTCCTCCGCGCTCGCGGGCTTCGCGAGCGGCGGTCAGCGCGCTCCGAAGCGCCGCATGCGGCTCGGCCTCTCCGACGATCACGGCACCGACGCTCGCCGTCACCAGCACCTCGTGTCCGAGCGAGAGCGACAGGGGTTCCGACATCGCAGCTACGACCTCGGAGGCGAGACCGACGAGGCCGATCTCGCCCTCGATGTTTTCGGCCAGCACCACAAATTCGTCGCCGGCGAAGCGCACCAGAAGTCGGTCATGACCGACCGCGTCCTGGATGCGCGCGGCCGTCGCCGACAGGGCCTCGTCCCCGGCCGCCAAGCTCAATGCCTCGTTGACCCGGGCCAGGCGATCGAGGCGGATCGCCAGTAGGCCCATCCGGGGGGAGGGCGCCACCAACGCGTCGAGCGCCCGCTCGAGGGCGACCCGACCAAAGAGCCCCGTCAGCTCGTCGCGCCCCACCAGATGCATTCGTCCGAGGACGACGCTGGTCAGGTCAGCCAGGTTCTTGACGAAGGCCTGTTCGGCCAGCGATGGTGCTCGGGCGACCGTGAAGTACGTCGCCAACACGGCGACGGGCCGACCTTGGGCAGTGCCGACGGGGATCGACCAGCACGACCGCACGCCGGCGGCGAGCGCAACGTCTTTGTACTGCGCCCACCGAGGATCGTGCTCGATGTCCGAAGACAGCACGGGGACTCCGGTGTGAGCGGCGGTGCCACAGGAGCCAGTCTCGGGACCGATGGGGATGCCGGCGATGGCCTCGACATAGTCGACGGGAAGCGACGGCGCCGCGCCAAGGCGAAGGACCCCGCCGTCCACGAGCATGGCCGATGCCATCGCGCCGGGAATCGCTTCTTCGATGGCTCGGCAGACTCGCCCGAGCGTTCCCTCGAGTTCGTCACCGCGAGCCAATGAGGCGAGCACGTCGCCATGGACCTCGCGAAGGATTCGCTGCCGCACTCTGGCGGTGATGTCACGGTTGGTGGCCACCACTTGACGTCCGCCCCCCGCAGCGTCAGAAACCACCTTGATCTGTGACCAGATCCGCATGGGGACACCGTCTGCGTCGGCGTGGTTGACCTCGCCCTCCCACGAGCCGACGTCGAAAAGGCGTCTGGCCGCCGCAGCCACGTCGTGGTCGTTCATCTCCGATCCAAGGATCTCGGACACTCGCCGCCCGAGCACGTCCCGGGATGCTCGTCCGTACAACTGCTCGGCCCCGGCGTTCCATCCGGTGACCGAGAAGTCGGCGTCGGTTGAGATTACCGCTGGTGAGCCCGGAAGTTCGGCGTCGGCATCGTCGATGGCGAGGGATCGACGGCGCAACTCGAGGAGCGCTTCGACCTGGTGGGCGAGCTCGGCCAGCGTGCGGCGTTGCTGGGTTGTGAGACTCCTGGCGACGGTGTCGATCACACAAAGGGTGCCCAATGGCCGACCCTCGCCGTCACGAAGACAGGCTCCGGCATAGAAACGGATGCCGGGATCGCCCTCGACCAAAGGATGGGCGAGGAAGCGGGAATCGGTCGCCGCATCCGTGACCTCGAAGATCTGGTCAGGACTCTCGATGGCGTGGCTGCAGAACGACTCGACCCTCGGGGTCTCCGAGGCCGTGAGACCCACCCGCGACTTGAACCACTGGCGGGTCTCGTCGACCAGACTCACGAGCGCGATCGGCGCATCGCAGAGATCCGCGGCCAAGCGGGCCAGGCCATCGAAGGCCGGCTCTGGTTCGGTGTCGAGGATGGCGTAGCTCCGCAACGATGCCAGCCGCGCAACCTCTGAGGACTCCCTGGTCACGACCGATTCTTCCCATCCCCGGGATCGACCGGACCGACCTTCTTGTCGCGGTCGTGCCCCTAATCGGCACCTCCGAACCCCACATGAGGCATTCGGGTCAGAACCGACAACACGCCAGGAAGCGTGCCCGGCTCACCCAGTGGAAGTCGGTCGCCGCCCAGAACGACCTCCGCCATGCGGGCGAGTAGCGCTCAGGCGTCCCGCAACTGGCGGAGCACGAAGGGAAGGATGCCGCCGTGGCGGTAGTAGTCGGCTTCCTTGGGTGTGTCGATACGAAGCAACACGTCGAAGGCCACTCCCCCGTCGGTGCGCACCCGCAGGGTGGGCGGCATCGGTGCTCCGTCGGCCAGCCCCTCGAGTCCGGTGATGTCGAACACCTCGGCCCCGGTGAGACCGAGTGAAGCGACCGACGAACCGGCCTCGAACTGCAGCGGCAACACACCCATACCGATCAGATTCGAGCGGTGAATACGCTCGTACGACTCGGCCATCACCGCTTTGACGCCAAGGAGGGCCGTGCCCTTGGCCGCCCAGTCGCGCGACGAGCCCGAGCCGTACTCCTTGCCCGCGAGGATCACGAGCGGCACGCCGTCTTTCTGGTAGCGCGACGCCACTTCGAACATCGAACCCGGATCGCCTGAGGGCTGGTGAATCGAGACACCGCCCTCGGTTCCGGGAGCCAGCTGGTTGCGAAGCCGGGTGTTGGCGAACGTGCCGCGAATCATCACCTCGTGGTTGCCCCGGCGCGATCCGTAGGAGTTGAAGTCGTTGGCGTCGACCGAGTGGTCCATGAGCCAGCGGGCCGCCGGACCGTCCTTGCGGATGGATCCGGCGGGCGAGATGTGATCGGTCGTCACCGAGTCACCGAGACGGGCCAGAACGCGGGCACCCATCACGTCGGAGAGTGGGCCAGGCTCGGCCGGCATGTTGTCGAAGTACGGGGGCTTGCGGACGTAGCTCGACTCGCTCCACGCGTAACGCGAACCCGTCGGGGAAGCGACGCCCTGCCAGCGCTCGTCGCCCAGAAAGACCTGGCTGTAGCTCTTACGGAACATCTCCGATTCGACGGCCTCGGCCACCGTTGCATTGACCTCGGCCGTGCTGGGCCAGATGTCGGACAGAAAGACGGGTGACCCGTCGTCACTCGTGCCCAGCGGCTCGGTGGCCATGTCGATGTCCATCGTCCCGGCCAGCGCGTAGGCGACGACGAGCGGCGGCGAGGCCAAGTAGTTCATGCGGACGTCGGCGTTGATGCGGCCCTCGAAGTTGCGGTTCCCGGACAAAACTGCGCACACGGCAAGGCCGCCCTGCTCGATCGCCTCGGAGATCTCGGGCAACAGGGGCCCCGAGTTGCCAATGCAGGTCGTGCATCCGTAGCCGACGAGGTTGAACTTGAGCTTGTCGAGATAAGGCGTGAGCCCGGCGCGGTCGTAGTAGTCCATGACAACTTTGGATCCGGGCGCCAGTGAGGTCTTCACCCACGGCTTGACATGCAAGCCCTTGTCGACGGCGTTGCGGGCCAACAAGCCGGCGGCCAGCATCACGTACGGGTTCGAGGTGTTGGTGCACGACGTGATGGCGGCGATCACCACGTGGCCGTGAACGAGATTGAAGCGCGAACCATCGTGCAACTTCACCGGAACCGACGCATGGGGCCGGTCAGCGGCCGTCGGTGTGGACTCGGTCGTCGCCGTCGGATCGGGGTCGCCCGAACCACCGCCGGCGGCCGACGGGGAGACCGGGTCGCTGGCCGGGAACGACTGGGCGGAGGCGACGTCGACCGCGTTGACGACCTCGGGCAAGCTCTCGGTGAG
>JBKJLU010000188.1:0-10274 GCA_046596815.1 Acidimicrobiales bacterium
ATCTTCGCCAGATCACCGGGGCCGCCCATGGCACCGATGTAGAGCTCGGACTGCACGAACAAGTACTCATGAGCCACCGGTGGAAGGTCGGGGGGATCGATGATGACGGTGCCGTACATACCGTTACCGATGTGATGCAGGGCCGGCGCGGTACCGCAGTGGTACATCCAGATTCCTGCGTGTTTCGCCTCGAACTGATAGACGAGCGACTCGCCGGGCTTGATCGTGCGCATCTCGTCGTTCCAGGCGACCTTTGACGCGTGGAAGTCGATGGAGTGGCCGAGTTTGCCGTCATTGACAAGGGTGACGGTGAAGACATCGCCGACCTTCCCCCGCAACACCGGCCCCGGTGTCTGGTCGTTGAAGGTCCAGAGTTCCTGGGTCACGCCGGATGCGACCTCGATCACCTTTTCGGTTGCGCGCATCGTCAGGACGTGCTCGCGGCCGCCGGGGGCCGGCTGGAGCCCAGGGTCGAACGCCTTGAAATCGACAGCAGGCTCGGCGGCGAAATCGATCTTCGCGCTCTTCGTCACTTCTGCGGCAGCGCTGGAAGGGCTGGCTGCGGTGCTCGACCCGGAGACCTTGATCTCCAGCACCATGCCGGCCTCCTTGTGACCGGGCACGGTGCACCACGCCAGCGTCGTCGCACTCTCGACGACGCCAAGACTGGCCGTGGCCGTTTGGCCTGGGTCGACCAACTCGGCGTCGGTCTTGCCGGCCAGCTGCAAATCGTGGGCCATTGCACCGGTGTTGGTGAGGTTGACGATCACTTCGGTGCCCGCGGCTACCTCGATCGAGGATGGCTTGACGAACAGGTCCCCGAGTTCGACGTCGAACGTTTGTTTCGCCCCCGCCGAGCGCACTGCGGTTGCAGAACCCCCGGCCTCGTCAATAGCCCGCATGCCGAATCCGACGCCGACGATGGAGACGAGCATCGCCATGGCTGCGCCGATAAGAGCCACGACCACCAACCCATCCCACGTGCTCGGTGGACGGATTGGGGCAACAGAGTCTGACATCGGTGACCTCCGGTTGGGACGTGGGGCGCCCGCTAAGGGCTTGTGGTTGTTTCGCTCTCGCCTCTCGTTGTCGCGCTGGAGGCCTCGACCTTCTTCACGATGTCCGCCAGCTGCGGCCTCGCGCCCTCGACGTGCTGTGCATGGTTCGTCGGCAAAGCCGCTTCTCCTTTGGAGATCAAGAGGAGTTCGGTCATGGCCTCAGCTCCGCCGCGGAGCGGGAGGACCCGCAGTTCGGTGGTCTCCTCGCCTTGGGGCCCGCGTCCGAGGTCGATGGTCGCCATCGAGTCTGAAACCGCAACAACCGAACCGGGTACGTGGAACGACGCCTCGGCTAGCGCACGGCAAACCTCGGCGAAGGGCTGGCCCACCGAGTCGGAGACGTACACGACGTCGGCCACGGCTGGCGACGTCGCATCCGATTTCTCCTCATGCACCACCCGGCGGCCGGAGACAAACTCGGGTCGGATCCTCACCAGGCTCGACCTGATGCCATCCACGTACGGCTCGAGCTTCGCGGCAAGAACCTTGAACGTTTCGTCGAGTCCGTGGATGACCTCTGAACGGCCGACGACCAAGACGCTCCAGCCCGATCGGCTGCTGCTGTCATGACTGTCGACTTCGAAGGCCACGACTGCGCCCGTTACGGCGGCCGCGAGCTTCGATCCCGGCGCCGTCCGAAACACGATGCAACCGTCGATGACCACGAAGTTGACCGGGAGGATCACGGGCAACGCGGCGACGCTGAGGCCCACCCGTCCGACCTCCTCCCGCGTCAACAGGTTCCAGGCCGCCTCCTCGGACAGCAATTCCAAACCCTGGTCAACGAGCATGCTTGTGCTCCTTCCGGTATCGGGTGGGCCTAACTGGCGTCCAGAGGGACCACGACAACGGGGCCGGACGCGTGGTGCACCACCTGCTGGCTGACCGACCCGAGCAATAGTCCGGCGAACCCGCCGCGACCTCGCGAGCCCACAACGATCAAATCCGCGCCCTTGCCCGCCTCGAGGAGGGCGTGGGCCGGAGAGTCCAGCACGACGGTTCGCCGGACTGCCTCGATGGCGCCGCCGTGACGGTCGGCCTCATCGATCGCCCAGCGCAGTGCGACTTGTGACGGCTCCGAGCCGTCGACCCCAACCACGATCCGGTACTCGTGGGTTTCCTTCTCGGGGACTGCTCCAGAACTCGTCATAGGGGCATCGTCGTCCTCCGGTCGGACCCGCGATAGGGCCGGAGGTCCCATTGCTTGGGACCCTTCGCCCCTAGCTCCCGGAGCTACTCAGGCGGACGATGCCAACGCCGACGCGAAGAGGAGCCCGATGAGAAAACAACTGGATGCGCCACCGCTCGAGGTGCTCGATCGAACGTCCTGCCTGGAATTGTTGGCTTCGGACGTCGTCGGCCGCTTGGCGGTCGTCGTGAAAGGTGCACCGCAGATCACGCCCGTGAACTACGTGCTCGACGGTGAGGTGCTGGTGTTCAGGAGCGGGCCCGGCTCGAAGTTGCGGGCGGCCGAGCGGGCACCTGCGTGTCTCGAGATCGACCACTTCGACGTCGAGACGAGGACCGGCTGGAGCGTCGTCGCCTCTGGGCGATTGGAGGAGATCACGCCCTATCAGGCCACCCTTCTCACGGCCGCGCAGCGGCTTCCGATCGACCCGTGGGCGGGAGGACCGAAGATGCATTGGCTGCGGCTCATACCATCGCGGATCACGGGGCGACGGATCGTGACCGCTACGCAGTCAACTTCGAGTCTCGGCGTCGCCACCACCAAGGCCAAGGGTCCCGCCGACCCCGGTCTCGGTTGCCCGCGAACACCTAAGGAGGTTGCGTTGCCGACTGGGACCGCGCTCTGAGTGATGGGACCTTCGGCCCAGCCGAAACGGACCATCCGTCGCCACCGGCACGCTTGGCCGCGTACATCGCCGCGTCGGCCCGGGCGATCAGATCGGCCGGCGCTTCACCGTTGCGACCGACGGCGATGCCGACGCTCGCCGTCACGACCACAGAGGAGGACGGAACGACCGACCGGACGGCCGAGCGCACCGCATCGACGGCTCGCTTGGCGAGCGCAACCGCTTCACCCTTGCGTGTCGCCTCGCACACGATCAGGAATTCGTCGCCGCCCAGTCGTGAGACCGTGTCCCCAGGACGGAACGTGCGGAGCAACGTGGACGCCGTCACCCGGAGCACCTCATCGCCCGCCTGGTGCCCGGCGGTGTCGTTGACACCCTTGAAGTGGTCGAGGTCGAGGAATAAAACCGTGAGTTCGCTTCTCCGACGAGCGCTGCGATCCGAGGCCTGCCGCAGCCGGTCTTCCACGAGCGCGCGATTGGCGAGGCCGGTCAACGGGTCGTGCGTGGCCCGGTGGAACAGCTCCTGTTCGGTCCGGTAGCGGTCGCTGTCGTCCCGAATGATGGCGATCACTGAGCCGTCGGGTGTCGGGAATGGCGCCAACGAGATGGCGACGGGCAGGTCGTGGTTGTCCTTCGTGCGGCAACTCGTCAACGGGCCGGCCCCCATGACCCGCGTCGCAGGCAAGGCGAGAAACGACGAGACAGCACGGCGATGCTCATCCCGACTCCGCTTCGGTATCAAGCGCTCCAGCGGCTCTCCCACCAGCTCCTCGATGGCGAACCCCGTCAGGTCGGCGAGCCGCCAGTTGGCGAAGACGATTCGAGCCCCGCGGTCGACGATGAGGACGGCGTCGGGAAGAGCGCCGAGGAGGTCGTTCCAGGCGACGAGGGCCGGCACTGTTTTCTTCTCTCGCCGATCGCGTCCGGGTCGACGCACCCTGAGGGTAACAGCGGGCGGCGGCTCGAGAATTGCCGAATGTCCCCGCCCCGGTAGCCCAATGCAGTGGCGTCAGTGGGACCCGGGCTCAGCTCTCAGGCGGGACGATGACCGTCGGGCAGTCGGCGTGCTGTGCCACCTGATGGCTGACGGATCCCAGGAGCAGTTCCTTGAAGCCGCCCAGGCCCCGTGAACCCATGACGACGAGGTCAGCTCCCTCGGCGCTTTTGAGGATGGCCTGCGCTGCGCTGCCCATCACAAGCAGGCGCTGCGGTGGCTCGGCCAGTCCGCTCGCGTCCTCTTCCGCCACGGCTGCATCGAGCGTTTGCCGCGCCGCCGCTTCGAAGGGCGCCATGTCGAAGGAAGCGCTTCCGTACGGGTAGCCCCCGACGTCGGGAGCGTGCCAGGAGTGGACGACCTCGAGCGATGCTCCTCGCACCCGTGCCTCCTCGATCGCCCACCGCAACGCGCGGCGAGCGGTCTCGGATCCATCGGTGCCGACAACGATCCGTTCCTTGGAACCATTGTGGCGTGTGGCCCCGTCCGAGCGGACGATGGCGATCGGGCAGGTTGCGTGGTGCAATGCCTGCTGGCTCACGGAACCGAGCAGCAGGTCGCGGAAGCCGCCGAGACCCCGAACTCCGACGACCAGCAGAGAGGCGTCGGCCGACGCGTCCAGCAAGGCTCGGGCCGGTAGGTCGCAGACGACCTGGCGCTCAACGTGCGCAGCCGCATCGGATCCGACGGCTTGGATCACGAAGACGTCCAGCGCGGCGACAGCGTCGGCGTGGTCGTAGCTGGGGTCGAAGGGCTCAGTGTTGGTGGCGTGGTGCTGGTCGAGGAACCCCCACGCCAAGACCGCCACGACTGGCTGCTGACGCAGCGTCGCCTCGCGAAGCGCCCATTGCAGCGCGCGCCCTCCGGTCTCCGAACCGTCTACGCCGACAACGATGTGCGTCATGTCTCCGAGTGTCGCGTCTTCGCACCCGGTGGCGTCAGAGTCTGTTGGGCCTTTCTGATGGGACTATCGGCCCCTACTGGGCGCCGGGCCCGAAGGTGACCTTCGGCCCTGTCCGGCGCTTCGTCCAGCCATCACGCTGGGAAGATGGAGAAGCCCGATCGGCGTCGTCTGGCATGGCGGATTGCGTGCATAGCCGGTGTCGACATTCGTATCCATCCGACGTTTCTCGTGCTTGTCGCGTTCGTCGTGGCCGGCTGGTTCGGATCGCCGCTCAGCGGCGCGGTCTGGCTCGGACTGCTCTTCGGGTCTGTCGTGGCCCACGAGCTGGCGCACAGCGTGGTCGCCATGAGGCGCGGCATCCCCGTTCGCGGCATCATGCTCCTTCCCATCGGCGGCGTCTCGGAGATCGAGCGCTTGCCCGACCACCCTCGTGACGAGCTCGTGGTTGCGATCGTCGGTCCAGCGGCAAGCTTCGTCGTCGCTGCGGCGCTCGCCACACTCACACTCAGCACGGGCGGTTCGCTCCTGCCCCTTGATCTTGTCACCGGGTCGATGCTGCACCGGCTTCTGTGGGCGAATTTCCTACTCGGCGCGTTCAACTTGTTGCCGGCGTTTCCCCTCGACGGGGGCCGCGTGTATCGCGCCGCGCTGGCCGAACGAATCGGCCTCGAGCAGGCCACCAGGCGAGCCGCCGCTCTTGGACGAGCCGCTGCGGGCGTGATGGCGGTCGCAGGGATCTTCTTCGACGTGTGGCTCGTGCTCATCGCTGTCTTCGTGTACTTCGGGAGCCGCGCCGAGGAGGCGGCGACGCTTGTGCACCTGCGGCTGACCGGGCGGGACGTCGGCGACGCGATGGTGCCGGTGGCCGGGGCGAACATTCCGCAGGCCCTGGCCCTCGTCCACCTCGAAGAAAGCGACGCACTGGAACAAGCCGTCGACGCACTCACAGAGGCGGGCGCCGTCGCGGCCGTGGTTCATGACCGGGCCGGGCAGGTCGTTGGCATTCTGCGATTGGAAGACGTGGCCCACCTCGTCGGGGCGGGCTTGAGACGACCGGGAGGTCCGCAATGAAGGTAAGTGAGATCATGTCCAGCCCGCCGGTAACGGTGAGCCCCCAAACATCGTTCAAGGCGGCGCTCGGGCTCATGCTCGAGCGCGGCGTCAGCGGTCTCCCGGTCGTCCAAGGCGACGACCAGCTCGTCGGCATCGTCACGGAAGCGGACTTCGTGAGTAAGGAGGCGTACGGCGGCACGCGCCGCCGTGCCCTCGATGTGATCCTCGACATCCTCGGCGGAGGTCAGTCGTACTGGGCGCGCAAGGCCGAGGGTCTGACGGTTGACGAGGTGATGACGCACACGCCCATCACGGCTTCGCCGGACGAGGACATCCGTGCAGCGGCGAGGCGGATGGTCGGAGTGAAACGCCTCCCCGTCGTCGACTCCGAGGGTCGAGTCGTAGGGGTTGTCAGCCGACACGATGTGCTTGAGCTGTTCCGCCGTCCGGACGCCGAGCTTCGCCACGATCTGGTAGCCCGCTATTCGAACCCTGCGTGGTCCCCTGAGACCGCCCGCTTCGAGGTCGCAGTCGTCGACGGTGTCGTTACGCTCACCGGATCGGTTGCCCATCCGATGGATCTTGTGGTGATGGATTCCGTCGCCTGGTCGATCCCGGGCGTCGTCGGCGTCCACAACAAGCTCGCCGCCCGCGAGCCCGATCCTCGGATCGACTGATCGTCGCGCTGGCCGAGGAACAGGTCCTGTACCCGGTGGTGGCTCGAGCCATGGGACGAGCACCTGCTGCCGAGCGGTCAGCGCTTCGGGATGAGGGTGTCCGACTCAAGCGCTATGACGGCGCGATGAACGGCGTGACTGGCCTCGACGAACCGGGTGATCTCTTGGAAGTCACCCTGCTCGAGGGCCGAGGACCACAACGTCCTGAGCTCAGCGGAAAGCCTGTCGAGGCTTGCCTGGATGTGGCTCACATCGAGCGCCGGTGTGCGAAGGTCGACGTCGATCCGCCCATCGAAGCACGCGAGTCTGTCGTTGAGATTCAGAGTGGGGCGCACGCCCGTTACTCTCCCGCTCCGACCCGACCTCTGGTAGGGCCATTGGTCACAATCTCGCGAGTGACGTTCGGGTCAGTTGCGCCGGTGACGCCGGTCAGCCACCCCACGCCGGGGAGGACCCACACTCGACCTGCCCCCGTCTCGGAACGTGTTCGCTTGCAATCTGCCCGGCCATTATTCGCAGGGCGAGGCTGAGAAAGGGACCTTCGCCTCTACCGTCGCTCGAGCCTTCGCCGCACGCTTCGAATATGACGAAACTGCGCACGAAAGCGAAGGACCGGATCGTCGTCGGAGTCGACGGCTCTGACGGCGCACGTCTAGCGCTGCGATGGGCGGTCGACGAAGCTGCGCGTCGCGACGGCCAACTCGAGCTGGTCAACGCCTGGCACATCAGCTACGCCGGCGAGTTCCTGGTGCCGAACTCCAGTGACCTCCAACGGTCCGGCCGGGAGGTCCTCGACGCCGCTTCCGACGAGGCCCGCGAGTTCGGTGCCGAAGTCACCGAGTCGAACCTCGTCAGCGGCGGTGCGGCACAGGCGCTCCTCGAGAAGGCGAAAGGCGCCGACCTTCTCGTCGTCGGGTCCCGCGGCCGGGGCGGTTTCGGGGCACTTCTGCTCGGATCCACAAGCCAGCAGTGCGTCCACCATGCCCCGTGCCCGGTGGTCGTCGTACCAGCGTCGTGGCGACCCGCAAACCAGCGAACGGACCCCAACCACCCGGCGGATCATCCGACCCCATAATCCGGGGCGGCTGCAGCGGGTGACATCGAATACGAAGGAGACAGGATGCAGGCCAGCATTGGAGACCGCATTGTGATCCGTGGTCATCGCGGGGAAGAGCCCGATCGCGATTGCGAGGTGCTCGAGGTGCGCGGCGTCGATGGCGGATCCCCCTACCGCGTCCGCTGGGGCGACACCGGGCATGAATCGCTGTTCTTCCCAGGAGCCGACGCCACCCTCCAGCACTTCGACCATGCAAGCTCTGGCAAGTCGAACACGAGGAGACCGAGATGAGAACCATCGACGGTTCACCACGCACCGTGCGTTGGGAAGGGCTGCCGGGACGCCAGCCGGGAAGAGGCTCGCCAAGAACCACTCTCTCGACGAGATGGTCGGCTGCCTTGTAGTTGCAGGGAGTGGGGGTGCCGCGAACCTCGACTCGTCATGTCCGACGAGCCGTACCTCGACAACAGCAAGCGTCCCGACCTGGTCGGGGACGAGTGGCGGGCCGAACGGGCGCGTGACGCAGGTTCCAGCTCAACGGCGACAGCCTCGGCCCATGGCGGGCACCTGGCCGGTCTGGTGCGACAACGCGACCGAGCCGTCTGAGCGTTCTACGGTGAAGGGCGTGCGGGTCGACTCGTATGCCTTCCTGCCCCGATCGTTCCGGGCCATGTATGCCGAGCCGTCGCGCGTCGCAGGGCACGACGAACCGGTGTGGGCGCCGTTCGAGAAGCGACTGTCCGAAGCGAAGGTGGCGCTGTTGAGTTCCGCCGGCCTATTCGTGCAGGGCGAGCAGAAGTCGTTCGACCTCGACCGGGAACGAAGCGAGCCGGGATGGGGGGACCCGACCTGGCGGGCCATCCCCTCGACAACGGCCCAAGGCGAGTTGGGCATGGCCCACCTCCACGTCAACGACACCGACACGACCGCCGACCACGAAGTGTCGCTACCGCTCCGGGCCCTCGATGCCTTGGTCGACGATGGCATCGTCGGTGCGTCGGCCGAGACTCACTACTCGGTGATGGGGTACCAGGCGACGGGACTGAACGGCTGGCGGCAGTCGACAGGCCCCGAGATCGCCGCCCGCCTCCGCCGCGAGGACGTCGACGCCCTCGTGCTGGCGCCCACCTGACCCGATTGCTGCAAGAACGTGCCCGTGTTGGCCCGTCTCGTCGAAGCTGCCGGAATTCCGACCGTGACCGTCACGATGATGCCCGACGTTGCCGAGTGGTTACTGGTGCCGCGCATCGTGGGGGTCGAGTTCCCGTTCGGGCACAGCTTCGGCCCGGCCGGTGACCAGGCCGTTCACCGTCGGGTGTTGGAGACCGCCGTCGTGGTCTTGGCCGGGGCGACCTCGTTCGGCACCCGGGTCGACATCGACCACGAGTGGCCGACAACTCGAGGCGAGGCCTACAAGTCGTGGCAGCCGACCGCTCCGAGCCCCATCGTCCAGATGATGCTCGACCAGCGGGGAAACTCGTAGCGCTTCCGCCGACGTCGAGGATGGCCCTTCGCCGGCGGACGGCCGGCTCGACTGCCCTACGAGACGAGTTGCTGATCAGACCTTGGCGTGAGGAGGCCGATGACGAAGAAGAGAGGCGCGCCGATCATGGCCAGGGTCCCGACTCCGGCGAGGACCGTTTCGCGAGCCGTCCAGGTGTCGCCGATGACCGTGGCGTAGACGCTGGCGCAGGCAACACACACGACGGCGAGGCCGGCACTGATCGCCAGCCGTCGGCGCCGAAGACCGGCGACGGGGGTGCGGAGCGACTTGGCGAGGGTGCTTCGTTGGGCGACTGCGAGGAGGGCCGCAGCGCCGAGAAGCACGGGGCCGGGGTAGACGCCCGTGAGAAGACTCACCACTCCCCCGGCGGCGAAGAGCGAGATGATGATCACGATGGTGGTGGCACTGTGCTGTTGGTTCATGATGCGCTCCAGTCGGTAGTTCGGGATGGTGATGGCGAGGTCAATTCCGGTGCGGAGGCAGGCGCGAACGAGGCCTCGCTCGATGACCATGTCGTCGAAGTGCAGGACAAGGTCTTCGCCGTAGTGGTGGCGAAACGTCGCGGGATACAGATTGATGCACACTCGGTAAAGGCCGTGGCGTGCGGGCATCGTCATGCGAGCCCGGGTCGAAGGTTGGCTCGCGTGATGCGGACAAGGCTGGCGAGGCGGTCGGACTCGGCCGCGCAGACTCGCTGTCCGAGGCCCGTCAACCGGTAGTACCGGCGGCGCTGGTCGTCATCGCGATCGGGTCGGCGTGCAAGCTCTTCTGCAAGGCCCTGGTCCACAAGCTTCTTCAGTGTCCCGTAGAGGGTTGCGGGTCCCATGCGCACCATGCCAGACGAAGAATGCTCGACGGCCTGCATGACGGCGTATCCATGACGCTCGCCCTCGGTGAGGGCGACGAGGACGTGGAACTGCGCCTGCGGCAACGGGAGGAACGCTCTCGGGTCTGGACGAGCCATACCACAACTATATCTAGTTGCGATATATTGTCAACCGATGGAGTTACGGCGCGTCGTGTGGCCGCCATCTCTACGCTGACCGCGTGACCCCCGAATGGGAACAGAGAATGTGTCCGTAACATCGAAGGTCCTGGACCGATTCGACGTCGTTGTGCTGGGCGCCGGCTCGGCCGGGGAGTCCATCGCCAACGCCCTCGCCGAGGCCGGTCGGTCGGTGGCCCTGGTCGAGACCCTCCGGGTCGGTGGCGA
>JBKJLU010000332.1:0-3727 GCA_046596815.1 Acidimicrobiales bacterium
GCGACGTCGGTGGTGAGCGGGCCGAGTGTGTAGAAGGGCGCCTCGTGGCAGACGTCCATCTGCAGCTCGACGTTCTCCTTGATCTTGTTGAGCGGCACGTGGCCAGGCCCCTCGATCATCACCTGCACGTCGTGGCGCCAGGCGATCTCGGTGAGCTCGCCCAACGTCGTGAGCTCGGCGAACTGGGCCTCGTCGTTGGCATCCGCGATGCAGCCGGGACGGAGGCCGTCACCGAGGCTGAACGACACGTCGTAGGCGGCGAGGATCTCGCACAGCTCTTCGAAGTTGTCGTAGAGGAAGTTCTCGCGATGATGGGCCAGGCACCAGGCGGCGAGGATGGATCCGCCGCGGCTGACGATGCCGGTCACCCGCTTGGCCGTCATGGGCACGTAGGCCAGGCGGACACCGGCGTGGACGGTCATGTAGTCGACGCCCTGCTCGCACTGCTCGATGACCGTGTCGCGGTAGACGTCCCAATTGAGGTCGGCGGCGTTGCCGTCGACCTTCTCGAGGGCCTGATAGATCGGGACGGTGCCGATGGGCACGGGCGAGTTGCGGACGATCCATTCGCGGGTGGTGTGGATATCGGGTCCGGTCGACAGGTCCATCACCGTGTCGGCGCCCCAACGGGTCGACCACGTGAGCTTGTCGACCTCGTCCGCGATCGACGCCGACACCGACGAGTTGCCGATGTTGGCGTTCACCTTGACCAGCAGGCGCGAGCCGATGGCCATGGGCTCGGACTCGGGGTGGTTGATGTTGGCGGGGAGGATGGCGCGGCCGCGTGCGATCTCGTCGCGGACCACCTCGGCGGCGATGTTCTCGCGCTCGGCCACGAAGGCCATCTCCGGGGTGATCTCGCCCTTGCGGGCGTAATGCATCTGGGAGACGTTGCGGCCGGGCTTGGCCCGCAGCGGGGGACGGCGCTCGCCGGCGAACTGCTCGGGCGCAGCCTCGCCGAGGTTGGCCCGGCGACGTCCGTCGTCGCGCAGATTCCCCGTGCGGCCGGCGTACTCCTCGACGTCACCGCGGCCCTGGATCCAGGGAGCGCGCAACGGCGGCAGCCCGACCTCGACGTCGGAGCCCGGCCCGCTGGTGTCGTACAAGCGAACGCGATCGCCGTTGGTCAGCCCGATCTGCGTCTTGGGGATGCGGATGCCCCCCGGTCCGTCGACGTACACCTTCGAACGGGTCGGTTCTGTGGTCGTCATTCGTGGTCCCTCCGCCGGCATTACCCGGATCAGGTCAACGGTCGGCGCAGTGTCGATGCGCCCTCTCAGCCCGGTCCGTCCGAGCTCCCGTACGGCGGAGTCTCCCACCTCCAGAGGCGGAGCGTCGGGTCGGGTTAGAGGTCGGGGGCGAGGGAGGGTTCGACGGTGATGTCGGGGAGGCCTTCGCCGCGGAAGAGGCCACTCGCCGGGGTGTGGCCACCGAGGGCGTCGGAGGCCAGCAACATCACGCCGGCGGTGTAACTCGTGCGCTCGTCGTCGGGGAAATGGATCTCGTCGGGATGGACGCATCCGGTCCAGTACGAGCCGTCGGACTCGCGCAGGTACTGCACCCACGTCATCAATCGGCGAGCCTGCTCGGTGCGGCCGCAGGCGTCGAGGGCGATGACACACTCGGCCGTCTCGGAGGCCGTGACCCAATCCTCGTCGGCGACGCAACGCACGCCGAAGCCCTCGATGACGAACTCGTCCCATCGGTCATCGAGGCGGGCCTGGCCAACACCACCCGTGACGGCACCGCAGAGCACCGGGTAGTACCAGTCCATCGCCCAGCGGCGCTTGGGTTCGAACGCTGTGTCGGGACGGTGGGCGACGGCCGAACCGATGCGGGCGGCCGCCAGTTCCCACTCGGGGCGCTCTTGGCCGAGGGCGGCGGCGGCGGCGACGGCGCAGCGCAACGAGAAGAAGATCGACGACGAACCCGTCAACAACGCGTAGCGCTCGGGCGTTCCGTCGTAGTCGTAGGCCCAGAGGATCTCGCCCCCGGGACGTTGCAGCCGGAGGGCGAAATCGATGGCCTTCGTCACCATCGGCCACACCGCTTCGAGAAACCCGGTGTCCTTGGTGACGAGCCAGTGGTGCAGGGCCCCCACGGCCACGTAGGTCGTGACGTTGGTGTCGCGGCGGGCATCCTCGACATCGTTTTTCGGGCCGATGTAATAGCTGTGCCAGCCGCCGTCGGCGTGCTGGGTCGAGGCCAGCCAATCGAAGGCGAGCTGGGCCTCGGCGATGCGGCCCCCGACGGCGAGCGCCATCGCCGCCTCGACGTGGTTCCACGGATCGGCGTGGCCTCCGACGAACCAGGGGATCTGCCCGTTCGGCAGCTGCAGCGACGCGATGGACGCAGCGGTGTCGGCCACCTGTTGCGGCGACAACACCCCGGGAAGGTCGCGGAGCGGGCTCATGCTTCCTTCACCGCGTAGAGGATGAGGCTCTTTCCGATGGCGGGTTGCAACACCCGTTCGGCCACCTGCAACGGCAGGGGCCGGCTGGTGATCTCCCAGACGAGGAGCTGGTGGTAGGCCTTCACGAGCGGATTGTCCTTGGATCCGTTCACGCCGAGCGCGCATTTCAGCCACCAGTAGGGCGAGTGCAGGCCGTGGGCGTGATGGCGATCGACGACCTTCAGTCCGGCCGCCTCCAGACGTCCCCGCAACGCCGACTCGCGGTAGATGCGGACGTGGCCGCCCACCGACGCGGGTGCGTGGTACTCGTCGTCGAGGGCCCAGTTGACAAGCTCGGGAAACCACCGGGGCACCGTGACGGCGATGGTGCCGCCGGGCTTCAACACCCGGGCCAGCTCACTGATGGCGCCACGGTCGTCGCCGATGTGCTCGAGCACCTCCGACGCGATGATCCGTTCGAACGAGCCGTTGGGAAAGGGCAGGTCGAGGGCCGAGCCGTTGCACGTGCCGGGATGGGTTCCGGGGGCCATCTCGCCCGCCTCCATCATCGCCCCCATCACGGCCATCACGTCCTTGAGCTCGGCCGCGCTGAGGTCGAAAGCGGTGACGTGGGCGCCCCGACGCAGGCACTCGAAGGCGTGGCGTCCGCCCCCCGCACCCATGTCGAGGAGGCGCTCGCCCGCCTGCAGACCGAGGCGGTCGTAGTCGACGGTGAGCATCTACTGGTTCCTCTCGGCCAGCGCGGCGCGGTATTGGCGCACCGTGCCTTCGGCGGTGGCCCGCCAGGTGTAGCGATCGAGCACCCGCTTGCGTCCGCCTTCGGCCAGACGGGCCCGTTCGGCCGGATCACCGAGCAGCTCCACGATGGCCTGGGCCAACGCGCCAGGATCGTTGGGCGGCACGAGGCGGGCCGTGCCCCCCTCGGTACCGACGACCTCCGGCAGGGCGCCGCCGGTGGTGGCCAGCAGAGGGGCGCCCGACGCCATGGCCTCGATGGCCGGCAGAGAGAAGCCCTCGTAGAGCGACGGCACGACGGCCAGTTCGCACTCGGCGTACAGCTCGACGATGCGCTCGTCGGTCACGCCGCTCACGAAGCTCACGTGCTGGCGGAGGCCCAGACGATCGAGGGTGCCGGGGATGCGCGACCCCGACCGGAGCTTGCCGATCACCACGAGGTGGATGTCGTCGCGCTCGGTGCGGGCCTTGGCCACGGCTTCGAGCAACGGGACGAGTCCCTTCAACGGGACGTCGCCGCTGGCCGTCGTCAGCAGCCGACCGGGGATGCGGGCGATCTCGGGGCGCGGCCGGAAGCGG
>JBKJLU010000403.1:0-3088 GCA_046596815.1 Acidimicrobiales bacterium
GACGGTGTTCGTGGGATCGGGCATCTTCAAGAGCGAGAACCCGGCGCGCATGGCCCGTGCGGTCGTCGAAGCGACCACCCATTTCCGGGACGCGTCGATCGTGGCCAAGGTCAGCCGTGGCCTTGGTGACGCCATGCGCGGCGAGGACGCCAACACCGTCGACCTCAAGTTGGCCGAGCGGGGCTGGTAGCACGCATGCGGAAGCGGCCGCCAGGTGCCGGTGAACAAGGTCGGGGTTCTCGCCCTCCAGGGCGCGGTTCGCGAGCACGTCGCTGCGCTCACTGAGCTCGGCGCCCACGCCGTCGAGGTCCGTCGACCCGACGACCTGAGTGGGGTCGACGCACTCGTCCTGCCGGGCGGGGAGTCGACCACGATGTCGTTGCTCATCGAATCGTCGGGACTGTTCGAGCCGATCGCCGAGCGCCTCCGTGACGGCATGCCGGCCCTGGGCACGTGCGCCGGCATGATCCTTTTGGCCACCGCGGTACTCGACGGTCGCCCCGATCAACGAACCTTCGGCGCCATCGATCTCACGGTGCGGCGCAACGCCTTCGGTCGCCAGGTCGACTCCTTCGAGATGGCCCTCGACGTCGTCGGCATCGAGGACGGATCGGTCGACGCCGTGTTCATCCGGGCGCCCTTCGTCGAACGCGCTGGCGCCGGTGTCGAGGTGCTCGCCTCGGTTGACGGCCACCCTGTGCTGTGTCGCTCGGGCAACGTGCTCGTGGCCTCGTTCCACCCCGAACTCTCGGATGACTTGCGCATCCACCAGCTGTTTCTTCGGTAGCCGAAGCCGAAAAGAGGGAGACTCCTAACCATGTCAGGTCATTCCAAGTGGGCCACCATCAAGCACAAGAAGGGCGCCGCGGATGCAACCCGGGGGAAGCTCTTCGCCAAGCTGATCCGACAGGTCGAGGTGGCCGCCCGAGAGGGTGGTGGCGACCCAGAGATGAACCCGACCCTCCGGACCATGTACCAGAAGGCTCGGTCGGCCTCCGTGCCCCTCGACACGATTCAGAAGGCGATCAAGCGGGGGAGCGGCGCGCTCGAGGGCGTGAAGTACGAGACCGTGTCCTACGAGGGGTACGCACCGTCGGGGGTGGCGGTCATCGTCGAGTGCCTGACCGACAACCGCAACCGCACGGGCCCCGACGTCCGCACCGTCTTCTCCAAGCTCGGCGGATCGATGGCCGAGCCCGGCGCCGTCGCCTGGCAGTTCGATCGCAAGGGCGTCATCGTCCTACCCAAGAAGGTCACCGAGGACGACCTCATGGAGGTCGCGCTCGAGGCCGGGGCCGAGGACCTCACCGATCAAGGCGACACGTGGCTGCTCACCTCGGGTCCGTCCGATCTGCACCAGGTCGTGAAAGCGCTCGAGGACGCAGGCATCGCCTACGACTCGGCCGACCTCACGATGCTGGCTTCGCAGACGGTGCCGCTCGACAACGAATCCGACGCTCGCAAGGTCCTGCGTCTCATCGACGGACTCGAAGATCTCGACGATGTGCAGAACGTCTACGCCAACTTCGACATCCCCGATGCCATCCTCGAAACGGTGATGGCCTGATCAACCCGCCGGGGTTGGCGAGGTGCGAA
Source organism: Acidimicrobiales bacterium (assembly GCA_046596815.1). Taxonomy (GTDB): domain Bacteria; phylum Actinomycetota; class Acidimicrobiia; order Acidimicrobiales; family CADCTF01; genus DATLED01. Next base: position 1,597 of record JBKJLU010000403.1, read on the forward strand.
CGATCACCTCGTTCTCGAAGGCGAAGGCCGTCGCCGCCGCCCGGGTCGAGACGCCGGTCTTGGTGAAGATGTTCGAGAGGTGGCGGGCCACGGTCTTGTCGCTGATGAAAAGGGCAGCCGCCACCTCCTTGTTGGTGTGACCGGCGGCTACGACCCGGAGCACCTCGGCCTCCCGCTCGGTCAATCCCGCCGGCAACATCGCCGCTCGAAGCGGTTGCGGACTGCGGGCCTCGAGGTGAACGCCGAGGTCGTCGAAGAGTCGACGGGCCGCTTCGAAGGCGCCGGACGCTCCAGCTTCATCGTCATTGTCTCGACAGGCCTGTCCGAGCAACGTGCGGGTCGTGGCGATCTCATACGGCACGCCGATCTCCGTCCAGCGGGCGATGGCGTCTCGGAGGGTGGCGCACGCCGTGGGGTCGTTCTGGGCGAGCTTGAGCCGGCCTCGGGCGGAGGCGGCGGCGGCGCGGATCCCGGCGCTGTCGAAGTCGTCGGCGATGACATCCAGTTCGTCGACGGCGGCAACGGCCGTGGCCAGATCCCCGGTCGCAATGGCGATCTGGGCGCGGGCCGGCAGCATCCTGGCCCGAGCGAGACGGTTCCAGCCGGCGCCCTCGAGGACATCGTTGATGATCGAGGTGGCGACGGCGACATCGCCCTCGGCGAGACGGAGGAGCGCCAGGCCGGCGCGCGGCTGGGCACACAGGCGATCGGCGTTGACGAAGGCGATCGCCGCACCGTCGAGATCGCCGAGGCGCCGGCGGATGTCGCCGATCTCCGCCCAAGCCGCCGCCGCATTGGGGAGGTTGATGGTCGAGAGTTCGGAGCAGGCACGGCTGGCCTCGCGCTCGGCTTCCGCCCAACGTCCCTGCCACTGCAACGCGGTTGCCTGGTGGACACGGCACAGCCCGGGGAAGACGGCGAAGGGATGGCGCTCGGCCCATCGCCCCGTCGCCGTCGCCCATTCCGCGGCGCGCCCATGGTCGCTCAGCTGCTCACAGGCGCTGATGAGGCTGCAATAGATCTTTCCTGTCGAATACGGCGAGAGCCGGCCATCGAGCACGAACAACATGGCCTCGTCGAGGAGCTCCAACCCCTCGGCGGGACGGCACTGGTCGATGCGAACTCGACCCAACGTCTGGAGGGCCTCCGCTTCGAGATCGGCGCACCGCAGCCTCCGCCCGAGCTCGACGCCTCGGTCGGCCAGCGCGCCGGCGGCCTCGAGGTTGCCGCCGCCATGGGCCACCTCGGCCTCGCGTAGGAGGAGGGCGCCGTACTCCCGACAGTCGCGGTCGGCGTCGAGCGCGCGGCGGGCGCGCCGGAGCCAGCCGCCGGCGATCGACGGGCTGGCTCGGAAGTTGTGGTGCTCGTAGAGCCACACGGCACATTGCCCGGCCCGGCGATGCTCACCCGCCTCGTCGTAGAGGAGGTAGGCCCGTTCGCGCGTCTCGATGCAGTCGTCGAGCTCGCCGAGCCACCATGCGGCATCAGCCCG
>JBKJLU010000065.1:0-4649 GCA_046596815.1 Acidimicrobiales bacterium
CAGCCTCGAACACGTGCGGCGCTCCCGACTCGAGCCAGGGTGTCTCCTCCACTCGGTCCATCGGGACGCGGAGGATCCGCTTCGCCTCGTCTTCGTCGAGCACTGGGCCGACGCCGATGCGCTGCGGGCGCACTTCGGCGTGCCCGCCTCGAACGAGTTCGTGACCGAGGCGACGTCGCTGGCCGATGGACCCACAGAGATCGCCATCTTCGAGGCCGAGACGGCGAAGCTCTGATGGCTCGATGAGTCGCCTCACGGAGATCGGTGACCAGGATGGATGGCGCTGTTGGATCTGCGACGAAGCCGTCGACGCCGAGATGTCGGTCAACGATGCGCGAGGTCCGAGTATCGACAGTCGCGTCACCAAGGCCAAGACCAAGCGGAGCACGAACGCCCCGGCTGCGGAACGGCTTGCGCACCGTGGGTGCAACACCCAGAAGGGGGCCAAGGCGGCGGTCGTGCCCTGGCCCCAACATCTCTTCGTCGCCGACCCCGCCCCCATCATCGCCAGCGTCGAGCGCCTCGCCCGCAAGGGAGGACGGGAAGCCATGGGCCGTTGCCCCTCACTCGACGATGGTCAGGCGGCGGCCGCCTGGCTGGCGGACCGGGTCGGCCGCCTCGAACCCGACCTCCGCGTGTCGGCCGAGGTCGAGCCCGGCGGCGGACAATTCTTGGTGATCCTGCGCGCCGACTCGTGACCCCCCGACCTACGCCTTCACACCGCCCGTAGGTCAGGGGCCTCGTCACTCGACCACGAGTCGAAGCACTGGAGCGCCCGCTCGAACAGCCAGATCGGGCCGGGAATCAACGCCACCCCGGTCGCGGCTATGTGCCGCACCTCTTCGATCGACGCCCAACGGCTTTCACTTCCGGCCATGTCGTCGCCGGGCACGATCTCACCGCCCAGGTACGCCGCCACGAATGCCGTGGAGATCATGTGAGGAACGTGGTCGTCATACCGCCAGGTCCAGGAATGGACGGTTCCGAGCACGTCGAGGCGCACCGCCGAACCCGCCTCCTCACCCACTTCCCGCGCCGCACCCTCGAGCAGCGTCTCCCCCGCCTCGAGCCCGCCGTTGACGATCTCCCAACCCTCCCGCCCGCGCTTGGCCGGGGAACTCAAGAGCAGGAACCGGCGAGACGACGGATCGATGATGAACACGAGCACGGCGGCGGCGAAGCCGGCGAAGCGTCGCCCGTTGCCGGCCACGAGTTCCGGCTGCCGCCGGTCGACACTCACCGGCGGACTGCGGCCGTCGCGATGGCCTCGAGTTGGGGGCCGAGCCAAGAGACGATGTCTCTCGAGCCCGCGGGCGACGGGTGGACTCCGTCGGGACGGAGTTTCGGGTCGAGTTCGCCGCCCGGCCACGCCTGCAGATGGGACTTCAGATCGAGCGTCTGGGAACCCGGATGGGTGTTCACGACTTCACGGACGAGTTCGTTGAAGCGGGCCATGCGCTGCGGGTCTGACTCCGGGAACGAAACGAGAGGTCGGCTTCCGTCGTCGGTCACGCCGATCTCGACATCGGGTTGGACGAGCCAGACCACCCGTGCGTGCTGCGACAACATGAGTTCGGTGAGGGCGGCAATCTCGCTGCGGACGTAGGCGTCGTAGTCGGGTTGGCCGAGGTGGGTCCAGGCCGGCTCGCCGGGTAGTTGGCGGTCGAGCACGTCGAAGACGCCATAGCTGATGACGGCGACGTGCGGACGGATGTCCGCCATATCCCGCACCCGTTGCGTCGCCCACGTGTTGCACTTCGCTTCCGCTTCCTTGGGTACCCCGGCGTAGCGGTAGGAACCGCCTCTCGCGACCGGACATCCGAACCATCCGGCGGGCCAGACCTGCATGCCGTGGGTCGCTCCCCATCGACTCAGCTCGGCGCCGAGCACGAGGGCCACGCTGTCACCGGCGACGTACACCCGAGGCGCCTCACCATCCCTTAGCAATGCCAGCCCGGAGGCCTGCAGGGTCGGAACGGTTGTGGGTGGTGTCAACGTGGATGCTGTGGGAGCCGGTGCAGGGTCGTCAACGGCCGACTTCGCCGGCGCAAATCCGCTCGGCGCAACGATTTCTGTCGTCGACACGCTCGGCTCGGTCGTGGCCGACTCGTCATGGTCGGTCGTCGCCGGTCCCGGCAGGGCGGGTGAGGCAACAGACGCGAAATCGACTGGCGGATGACGCTTCGGGGTCGGAGCAGCAAAGGTCGCCATGACCAGAGCCGCCATCGCCGACAGGGCGAAGATCGGAGCACGGCGCGTCAACTTCCGTTGCAGCCGGATCGGTTCTTCGATGAGGCGAACCGACAACTCGGCCGCCGCGCACGTAGCCGCCAGTCGCAGGACACTCAACAGTGGAACGCTCAATCCGGTACGCACCGGCGTCAGCCACAGGAAGATCGGCCAGTGGTAGAGGTACGCGCCGTAGGAGATACGTCCGAGCCATCGGAGGGGCGCAATGGCAAGGACCCGGGCGAGGAGACCCCCGCCTCGCGCCGCGACGACAACCACGGAAACGGCGGCCGCATGCAGCATGAAGCCGCCGCGGTAGAGCGGGTCGGAGGAGAGGTCGACGGCGTGCCAACTCCACAGGATCCCGATCAAGGCCGCAGCCCCGGCCACACCCAGAAGCCAGGAAGGGCGGCGGTCGGGGCGCGCCTTCGATGAACGGCTGGCCACGGCGACGGCGAGGAGCGCCCCGATCAGCAGCTCGGCCACACGGGTGTCCGTCCCGAAGTAGAAGCGAGAGATGTCGCCACCGGGGACGTAGGCCAGCGAACCCGCTACGAAAGAAGCGCCGAGAGCGAGTGCGATGGTGACGGCGAGCACCACCCGCCGGCCCCGACCGACGGCGAGTGCGGCCACGACGACGATCGGGAAGACGAAATAACTCTGCTCTTCGATGGCCAGGCTCCAGAAGTGCAGGAGTGGCGATGGAGCCGCAAAGAGGCCTCCGTACCCATCGCCGGCGGCCAGGAAGTGCCAGTTGGCGCTGTAGGCGAGGGCCGCAACGACATCCCCGCGCAGCGCCGCAGCCTGTCCGGGCGTGGCCACGGTCGCGCCGAAGACGAGGACGCCGGAGAGGGCCACCAGAGCCGCCGGCAAGAGCCGGCGAACGCGCTTCGACCAGAACCGGCGCAGGTCGATGCGACCGGTGGCCGCATGCTCGTCGAGGAGGAGCGTGCAGATGAAGAATCCGGAGAGGGTGAAAAACGCTGAAACGCCGAGAAACCCACCGCGAGCCCAGCCGAATCCGAGGTGGAAGACGAGGACCCCGGCGACTGCGAGGCCTCGAAGACCGTCGAGGGCGGGGACACGCGACCGTGTCGCCACCTCCAGAGGGTCCATCAGAGAAGAACGATCGGCCCTCGCCGCCCGTTCTTGAGGGATCCCTAGTCCCTACTCCCCCGTCTCACCGTCGACCGCCTCGCGCAGAAGGTCGGCGTGGCCGTTGTGGCGGGCGTACTCCTCGATCATGTGCACCAGCACCCATCGAAGCGACACCTGGCCCTGACCGTCCCACGCCGGGTGGGTGGCGGTCAGCGTGACGTCGCCGGCCTCGAGCTGAGCCGCGACGACAGCTCGCGAGCGCTCGACCCCTGCCGCCCACATCCGTCGCAGGTCATCGCCGGTATCGGCACCGGCGTTCTGCCACTCGGACGCCCAAGGCATGGTGGCCCACGGCTCGCGCTTCGGCGCTTCGGCCACGACCTCGCTGAACCAGTGGTCCTCCACCCGGGTCAGATGCTTGAGCAGCCCGCCGAGCGACATCACGGTCGGCGCAAGGGTGGTTCGGAGTTGTTCGTCGTCGAGCCCGCGACACTTCCAATCGAGGGTGGCGCGCTGGTAGTCGAGGAACCCGAGCAAGGTCTCGATCTCGCCCGCCGCGAGCGGCGGATCGGTCCGTCCGTATTCATCGGTCTCCACATCAGACAAGGCGGAACGCTACGTTCGGCGAAGAGGCCAGCGGCCGGTGCTTGCAAGCACGTCGGCGAATGCTCGGGGGTGAGCGACCTGAGGGAAGTGGCCACTGTCGGGCAAGACGGTGAACGTCGCTTCTGGCATCTGCTGCTCGAGCCAACTTCGATAGCCGGGGTCGGGATCCTCCCCGGCCACGATCAGGTACGGCAACTTGGCCTCGCGCAGGATGGCCATCGCCTGCGACATGTCTTGTTCGATGTCTTCTGTCGGCCGTTCGAGCGCTTCTCTCCAATAGCCGAGCACGAGCTCCTGGTTAGGCCGAGAGGCGGCGCGCACGAGCTGTTGGCCTTCCTGGGGGAGTAGGTCGATGTGCATCGAAGCAAGGAATTGCGGCCAGATGTCAGCAAAGGCCGGGCCACGGAGTTGCTCGGCCATACCTTGCAGCATCTCTGTGAAGGGAGCCATCTGCAGCGGCTGGTCGACGTTGACAACGCCGCTGCAGGCATGCCGGCTGGCGTAAAGGCTGGCAATGATTCCGGCCACCGAATGACCGACGACCACCGGCGCGACGAGGCCCGCTTCCTCGACGGCCAGATGTACGCCGTCGGCGATACCGGCCAAGTCGTACGACGCCCACCCGCCGGAGCCTCCGTGACCGGGGAGGTCGAGGGCCAGGCTCCGTCGCTCGGGGTCCACGAGCGCCAACTCATGCAGCGTCGGGTCCCACAACG
>JBKJLU010000196.1:0-2583 GCA_046596815.1 Acidimicrobiales bacterium
GCGCCGCGCAACTGGCCAACGGCTCGCTGTACGCCTATGGGACGGTCAATTACGAGATCGACCCCACGGACCTCTAGATTATGCCGGCGTAGACCGTCAGGAATGATGACGGGCCTCGGGAGCGATGGGGATGTCCCATGCGCACCCCGGGGCCCGTACTGGCTGGGTCAGTGCGGATAGATCGCGCGCACCGCCTGCTTGACCGTGTCCGGCGACTTCAGCCAGTACGGGCCCCGGGGTGCGCATGGGACATCTCCATCGCTCCCGAGTCCCGTCATCATTCCTGACGGTCTACGCCGGCATGATCTAGAGGTCCGTGGGGTCGATCTCGTAATTGACCGCCCCATAGGCGTACAGCGAGCCGTTGGCCAGTTGCGCGGCGCCAACGTAGCCGGCCACTCCGCCCGACCCGACGTAGTAGTAGAGTCGGCGATACCCCGGGTACGGGTCAGCGCACATCTTGCCCAACCCCGGCGATGGTCCAAGGCTCGATCTGGCCGGCGCTGTTGGCGTTGTAGTACGCCCGTATCCACCGATGGGTTCGTTCGACCAGGCGTGGACCAGCTGACCGCAGGTCGGCGGGTCGACCTGCGGCTGCGGAGCCTCGCGCGGAGGTCCTGGAAGGCCACGGGACGGTCCTGATACGGGTCGCAGGACGGCCGTCGACGGCTCGTCGGGGTCGTCCGGGTCGGTCCGCACATGCCGCGGCCAGGTCCCGGGGCGGCGGAGGACGCGATCGGCCGATGTCAGGCGAGGAGCGGCATCGCCCGGAACCTCGCGAGTGCCTGTCCGAACCCGATGGCCCAGGGCCAGCGCGCCGGCAGATGGAGCGTGACCCGGCGTGCCGACCGGGTGAGACGACCCGGCAGCCCGAACAGCCGCCGACGCAGGGTCTTCGTGGTCACGATGCCCTCGTCGAGCCCGATGCGCGCCGTCCAGCGGGCGAGGTCGTGCGCGATGACCTGGACCGCGAGCCAGGCCCCGTTGGCCGCGAAGCGTCCGGACGGCAGGTGGTTGAGCCCCACGCCGTACTTGAGGTCGCGGATGGCGTTCTCGACCTCGGCGTGCCGCCGGTGGTCGGCCTCCAGCTCCAGGGTGTCGCCGTCCCGGTCGGTGATGAAGGCGTGGAAGGCATACGTCGTGAAGAAGCTGAGCTGGGAACCCGGGGTGGGCCTGACACGCCGGACGATGAGGCGCACGGGGACCGCGTCCTTCTCCCCCTTGAAGGGGGTGTACGTCGTCTCGGCCACGTCCGCGCCACCGTCGATCCAGTACGGGATGGGCGTCCAGGCCTCCTCGGGGATCGCCTCGATGAGCGTGCGCAGCCCCTTGTGCTGGCGGACGGTGATGGAGTAGCGCACCTTGAGCTTCCGGCACATGGCCACGACGGAGTGAGCGTAGAAGCCGGAATCGGCACGCATCGTGAGCTGACCGGTCGCTCCCGCATATCGCACCCGGCTGACCGTCTCACGCAGGAAGTGACCCGCGCTGCGTCCACTGTGGGCACGGCCCTCGCGCAGCCGGGCCATCAGGATGTCGCCGGTGCCCGCCGCCACGGCGAGGAGCGGGTGGTAGCCGCGGGCACCGGTGTAGCCGTGGTGCAGGGCGCCCTGCTTCTTCAGGCCGTGGGTCTCGCAGATGGTGGAATCCAGGTCGATCGTCAGGGGTCCGGCGCCGGGTCCGGCACCCGCCTGCCAGGCCCGGCGGAGCAGCTCCCGGCTCACCCGGTCCAACTGGCGCACGTGACCCCAGCGGAAGCAGCGCAGGAACGTGCCCACGGTGGATGCGGCCTTCACCCGGAAGCCCAGCACCCGGGCCGTGCCGCCGGCCCGCAGTGCGTCCACGTGGTCGATGTGGTCACCACCCGCCAGCGCCGACATCACGAGCGTCAGCAGCTTGTCCCCGACGTTGGCGCTGCCGGGCTTCGTGCCCAGGTGGAGATGCTCGTCCACCAGTTGCTTCAAGCCCAGATGGTGGGCCAGCGTGGCGGGCAGGATCAGGCCCGCATCGGGCACCAGGCGGTCGTCATCGAAGGCCGCGTCCACGCGGTCGAGGCTGTGCGATGATCGCATCGATCGGGTGCTCCTCTTGTCGGGCTTGATGGGCTGTTCTCAACACCATCTTCCCAGCACGAAGGGCACCCGATCCGTCGTCCCAGCAGCCTCAGCCCAGAGGCGTCACCGCTGCCGTCGAGCCGGCCTCCAGGCGGTCCTGGGACGCATGCGAGCGGTCGTCCGATCGGGTCCGGTGCTGACTCGGGGCGGTCCCGGGCATGCCGTGGCGAGGGCCCTGGCGGGAAGCCCTCGGGGAGGCAGCGCCACTGGAACCCCGTGCGGGCCATCTAGAGCATCGCCTCCACCAGTCGTCCGGCGGGGACGCTGCTCCGGGACCCGCGCCGACCCTCAGGGTCGAACTGATCCGCGACGAGGTCCCACTCCCGGTCGGTCAGCTCCACGCAGGCGCCCACGACCCGCATCCTCGGGCCGCCCGGCTCATGGCGCGCGGGCCCGATCCGTGCTCCGGATTTCGGCTACATGCCCTGAGTGGGGTGAACCTACCGGCCTCTCCTATGTAGCGGACCAC
>JBKJLU010000235.1:0-5824 GCA_046596815.1 Acidimicrobiales bacterium
GAGGCGGCGGGCATCGGTTCTGGTCTTGGCGGTAGCACTCCTTCTGGCGGGTACGCCGGCGGAAGCGGTGCACTGGGCGCAGGCGGGCGGAGACGCCGGGCGATCGGGGGCCCAGCCCGTCGACGAGGGCGGCGTGCCCATCCAGTTCCTGTACTCGCGAACCGGACTTGCCGATCGTGACGTCCGCACGTCGATCATCACCACCGCCGGTCCGGTCTCCGAGCAGCGACTCGTGTACGGCACCGAGGACGGCTTCATCCTCCTCCGTGGCTTGCTGACCGGAGCGGCCGTCGGACCCGTCGGCGGTACCGATCTCGGGGCCGACCCGTTCCCGTTCGGGAGTTCCGGAAGTGCGAGCTTCGTCGAATCGTCGAGCGCGGGGGCGCTCGGCCAGGTGTATTCGGTGCACAACGAGATCTTCAACGACGCCAGCATCGGCCTGCAGTTGGCCCAGATCGACGAGACCGCTGGTACCCGGTCGCGCGATGACATCGACCTCGCGGGTACGGCCGGCTACCGCATCCAGAGCTCGGCCCTGCTCACACCCGCGGGCAACGGAGGCAACCGCAACCTCTACTTCGTGGCCGAAGAGCGCAACGGTCCGAACCAGAAGCTGTTCAAAGTGTCGATCACCAACGCGGCGTCGCCCCAGGCAGGTATCGCCGTCGCCGTGGCCACGGCCGACGTCAACGCCAACCCGCAGGCCAGCCCGACCCTCGTCTTCCTCAAGAACGGCACCGGCGCGCCCACGGCCTACATCGCCGTCGCCACCCTCGACGGCATCCTCACCTTCGCCGACGCCGACCTCAGCCCGGGGCCGGCCTCGGAGGGCATCGGTGAAGCCGTCCGGACGCCCTCGACCCCCGTGACCCCGAGCGGGAACGCGCCAGGTTCCGTGGGCAGCGAGGTGGCGGTAGCGCCGGCCATCTTCGCCGCCAGCGGGCCGACCGGCGGAGGCGCCGGCACCACCGTCCACAAGTTCACCCAGGACGGCAGCAGTCAGATGCTCACCCGTACCTCGAGTGCGCGGCTGGCCGGCGAAGCGGCTCCCGGACTGGCGATCACCGCCAACGGGGCGCGGGTCGTGGTGTCGACGTCGAACAACCTCTACGGCCTGCGCTCGACCGACCTCGGCGTCGCCGCCCGCTTCAGCGCCACCGACACCCTGGCCGCCGGATCGACGGGCTTCAGTCGCACCCTCGCCGTCTCGACGGGGGAGATCGTGTTCATCGTTTCCGACGGCGGCCGGCAGCTCGCACTCGAGCGTGACTCGTTGCAGCCGGTCGATGCCGATCTGTTCGTTCCCGCACGGACATCGGAGGGCTCGTCCTTCGCCATCGGACAGCCGTCGGTCAGCCGACGATTCCTGCAGGTGGCGACCGACCGCGGCTTGTTCGTCTACGGACTCCGGCGGGCCTCGAAGCCGACCGGCTACTGGCTGGCGGCCAGCGACGGCGGCATCTTCACCTACGGCGACGCCGCCTTCTTCGGCTCGACCGGTGACATCAAGCTGAACAAGCCGATCGTCACGATGGCGGCAACGCCTTCTCGCGAGGGCTACTGGTTGGTGGCCTCCGATGGCGGCATCTTCACCTTCGGTGACGCCGGCTTCTTCGGCTCGGCCGGAGACCTCGTCCTCAACTCGCCGGTCGTCGGGATGGTGCCCACGCGCACCGGACTCGGGTATTGGCTGGTGGCCGCCGACGGCGGCATCTTCGCCTACGGGGATGCGCTGTTCTTCGGCTCGACCGGTGACATCAAGCTCAACAGGCCGATCGTCGGGATGGCCACGACCCCGGCGGGTGACGGCTACTGGCTGGTGGCCTCCGACGGTGGGATCTTCGCCTTCGGTGACGCCGTCTTCCTCGGCTCGACCGGCGACATCGCGCTCAACAAGCCGATCGTCGGCATGGCCAGCCTCCCGAGCGGCAACGGGTACTGGCTGGTGGCCACCGACGGAGGCATCTTCAGTTTCGGACGATCAGGCTTCTTCGGATCGACGGGCGACATCGCGCTGAACTCGCCGATCGTCGGAATGACCCCGAGTGCCACCGGCGAGGGCTATCTCTTCACCGCCGCGGACGGCGGCGTCTTCGCCTTCGGTGACGCCCCCTTCCTCGGATCGGCCGCCGAACTGGGCCCCTTGAACCGGCCGGTCACCACCATCGCCGCCAAGCCCTGACCGCTTTTGGCACCAGGATCCGACGCCAGAGCGCCGGATCCTGGTGCCAAAACGGGTCGCCCTAGGCTCCTCGCCGTCATGGATCCCGTCCTCCTTGTCATCATCGTCGCCGTCGTCGCCGTCGTCAGTGGCGCCTTCTTCGTCGCCAGCCGTCCCCGGTCGCGGGGCGTCGAGCTCGAGCCGCCGCCCGCGGCGCCGACCCTCGACGTGCCCACTGATGCGCGGCCGGACGAGACGGTGGTCGTCGACGACGAGCTCCGCCGCCAGGTCGACGAGGCCCTGCCCGAGCCGGTCCTCGAGCCCGAGCCCGAGCTCGAGCCCGAGCCCGAAATCGTCGTTCCGCCGGTCAAGCCCCGATTCCGTGACCGACTCGGCAAGGCCCGTACGTTGTTGTCTGGCTACTTCGGATCGGTCCTTTCCCGTACGGGCATCGATGCCGAGACCTGGGACGACCTCGAAGAAGCGCTGATCCGGGCGGACGTCGGCGCCGGCTTGACGGGCGAGCTGCTCGACGATCTGCGAGCACGGGTCCGGGCCGACAACATCACCACCTCGGTCGAGCTGTTGGACGCACTGAAGGGTGAGCTCAAGTCCGTCTTCGAGTCCGGAGACCGGACGTTGCACTACGAGGCCGGCGGACCCAACGTGTGGTTGTTCGTCGGCGTGAACGGAGTCGGCAAGACGACGACCATCGGCAAGTTGGGCAAGCGCGAGCGGGACGGTGGTCGCACGGTGGTCATGGCTGCGGGCGACACGTTCAGGGCGGCGGCGGCCGAGCAGCTCGAGCTGTGGGCCAAGCGGGCCGATGCCGACCTCGTCCGGGGCACCGAAGGAGCCGATCCCGGATCGGTCATCTTCGACGCCGTCGAGCGGGCCGCTGCCCGAGGCACCGACCTCGTACTCGCCGACACGGCCGGGCGGCTGCACACCAAGGTGAACCTCATGGAAGAGCTGAAGAAGGTGCGGCGCATCTCCGAACGACCGCCGGCCAAGCTCACCGAGGTGCTGCTGGTCATCGACGCCACGACGGGTCAGAACGGCCTCGTTCAGGCCAAGCAGTTCGCCGACGCCGTCGACGTCACCGGCATCGTCTTGACGAAACTCGACGGCACGGCCAAGGGCGGCATCGCCCTCGCCATCCACCGTGAGCTCGGCCTCCCCATCAAGCTCGTGGGCCTGGGCGAAACCGCCGACGACCTCATCGACTTCGATCCCAACGACTTCGTCGATGCGTTATTCGACTGAGGGAACCTGGGGGAGGTCTACGGTCGTCAAAGGGGCATGCACATGAGATCGTGGCGATCGGCAGTTCTGGTCACAGTGGTCGTGGTCGGCGGGGCCTGCGGCAGTAGTGACGGGTCGGGCGGTGCGGGAACCGATGCCAACGGCCGACCGAAGCTCCCTCTCGGCACGTCGTCAGGCGAGAGCGCCAGTGGCGGTGCCGCCGCCGACGACAGCCGGCGTTCGGACGTGGCTGCGTCCATGATCGCTCCGGCCCGATTCGTCGAATACCGGCTCGCCGACGGGGCCAAAGCTCCGTCGCGAGAGGCTCCGGCCTACAAGGTCGTGCCCGTCGAAGAGAAGGGCGCCGCCGCCAACGTGGCCAAGGCCCTCGACGTCGAGGAGAACCAGGTCGAGGTGCAACAGGGCCTGGGCTGGTTCTACTCCCGGGCGTCAAAGGACGGATCGGTGTCGTCCGGGGTGGCCGTGGCCTGCACGCCCGACGGGGAGTGCCCAGAGCCGATCGCACCCCCGCTTCCGCCGGGCGTGCCGTCGCCGGCCGAGGCGGAAGCCCGCTTCCGTCAGATCCTCAGCGCCTTGGACGTGGACGCCGGCGACGGCGAGTTCGAGACGCTCGCCGATGCCGGCCCCGTCCGCCAAGTCGTCTTCCATCCCGTGATCGGCGGGCGCGAGGTCGAGGGCTTCGAGAGTTCGATCGCCTTCGGCGAGAACGGACGCATCGAGTACGCCAACGGGTTCCTCGGGCGTTTCGAGAATGTGGGGACCTATCCCCTCATCGACCTCGCCAAAGCCCTCGAACGCCAGCAGAACGGTTTCGGCGGCGGCCTCCGGACCATGGGCGCGGCCGAGGGAGGCGTGGCCGAGGGTGGCATGGTCGACCCCGGACGGTCCGAGCCCGGTTCGCCGGGTTGTGCCCCCGACCAGAAGTGCACCGTCGATCCGTCGCCGCCCCAAGACCAACCGGGCGACGAGCCGACGATGACCATCGAGCCCCAACCCACTGATCCGACCGTCCCCCTCGAACCAGAGATCGTCGAGATCACGGGCGCCGACCTCGTCCTCCAGGTGATCTACGGCAGCTGTCCTGAGGACGAGATCTACCTCGTTCCTGCGTTCCGGCTGCTGCCCCTCGACTCGGCCGGGTTCTCGGTCGCCGCCGTCGAGGACGAATCCCTGGCCGGTGGAGGACCTGATCCCGAACAGCCGGCCGAGCCCTGCGAGGGCCAGATCGAGCCCGATGTGCCCGTGGGGAAGCCCGAGCCGGGACCCCTTCCGCCGGACGGCGGCGAACGCGAACCTGCTCGCCCCTGACGGCTTCACCATTCCGTGAACGCTCAGCCCGGGATGTGGGCCTGTGCGTTCACAAACTCTGAACCCGACCCGGTTTTCGTCAGGCTCCGGCCGCCCGATACCCTGACCCCGCCCATGTTCGACTCCCTGAGCGACCGCTTCGACGCCATCTTCACCCGCATGCGGGGCAAGGGACGCCTAGGCGAGGCCGAGGTCGACGAAGTCCTGCGGGAGATCCGCCTGGCCCTGCTCGAGGCCGACGTCAATTTCAAGGTCGTCCGCAACCTGGTCAACCGGATCCGGGAGGCGACCGTCGGGGCCGACATCTCCCAGAGCCTCACCCCGGCCCAGCAGGTCATCAAGATCGTCCACAACGAGCTGATCGAGACCCTCGGCGGCGAGCAGCTCAAGATCACGTACGCCTCCCGGCCGCCGACGGTCGTGCTGCTCGCCGGCCTGCAGGGCTCGGGCAAGACGACCAGCGCCGGCAAACTCGCCCGGTGGTTCAAGCAGCAGGGCCGCAACCCGATGGTCGTCGGCGCCGACCTGCAGCGACCCGCGGCCGTCGAGCAGCTGCGCGTCCTGGCCGGACAGGCCGGCGTGCCCATGTTCAGCGAGGCCAGCGACCCGGTCACCGTGGCCCGCAAGGGTCTGGAGGAGGCCCAGCGCACCGGCCGCGACGTGCTCATCGTCGACACCGCCGGCCGCCTCACCATCGACGAGGAGCTGATGGAGGAGGTCCGCCAGATCTCCCAGGCGGTCACCCCGGACTACACCTTCCTCGTCATCGACGCCATGATCGGACAGGCGGCGGTCGAGACGGCCGAGGCCTTCCACGCCATCCTCGAATTGGACGGCGTGATCCTGTCCAAGCTCGACGGCGATGCCCGAGGAGGCGCCGCCCTCAGCGTCAAGGAGGTCGTCGGTCGGCCCATCGCCTTCGCTTCGGTGGGGGAGAAGCTCACCGACTTCGAGCCCTTCCACCCCGACCGCATGGCCAGCCGCATCCTCGGCATGGGCGACGTGCTCACCCTCATCGAGAAGGCCGAACAGGCCTACGACCAGGCCGAGGCGGAGGCGGCGGCCGAGAAGCTCACCAGCGGCAAGTTC
>JBKJLU010000341.1:0-3681 GCA_046596815.1 Acidimicrobiales bacterium
GTGCTCCCGAGGCGGTCCGCCTCCTCGTCGACCGGGGCGTTCTCGTGAGCCTGGGGCACTCGACGGCGGGGTTCGAGGCTGCGAAGGCGTCGACCGAGGCCGGCGCGCGGCTGGTGACCCACCTCTTCAACGGTATGGCCCCGCTCCACCACCGGGAGCCGGGCCTGCTGGGAGCCGCCTTGTCCGACGATCGCCTCACGCCTTCGCTCATCGCCGACGGCGTCCATGTGCACCCCGCAGCATTACGGGCGGCGGCCCGGGCCAAAGGACTCGGCGGCTGGGTCCTGGTCACCGACGCGGTGGCGTGGCGCGACGGCCGCCTCGACGACCGGGGAGAGCTTCACGTGCAGGTCGTCGACGGAGCTCCCCGTCTGGCCGACGGCACGCTGGCTGGGAGCGCACTGACGATGGACGCCGCCATCCGCCGCATGGTCGAAGAGGCCGAGATCCCCCTGGCCGAGGCGATCGCCGCCGCGACCTCGACCCCGGCCCGCCTGCTCGGCCTCGGCGACCGGGGTCGCATCGTTCCCGGGTGTCGCGCCGACCTGGTCGCCCTCGACCCCGATGCCCTGACGATCGACGAGGTGTGGATCGCCGTGTGACCACTCCTTCTGCAACCAAATCCCCTTGACACTCGTGTATCTCTGCGTATGGTGCTGTGTATGGCGTGGATGTCGGGCATATACGACATCACCAAGCAGGGGGTTCTGGTATGGCAAAGGTGACGGTGTACGTGACCGACGAGCAGCTCGACCGGCTCAAGACAGCACGGGGTGTCGGGAAGGGCGGCATGTCCAAGGCCTTCCAGGCGTTTCTCGAGCATGCGCTGGCCGGTTCCGAACCGCCGGCCGGGCGCTACGACTACGCCCGCAAGCTGATGCCGGTGAGCGCCGCCATCGACCGTCACCGCCGGCTGCTGGCCCAGAAAGTGGCAGACGGTGGACCCCCGGCCGATGGTGGACCCGTGTCTGCAGCCCTCACCCTGCTGCTCTACCGCGAGTTGCTCAAGCGGGATCCCGGTCTCGAAGCCGCTCTGGAGAAGGAGTTCATCCGTTTCGGGCTCGACGAGCTCGTCGGGTCGGAGACGGCCGACGTCGACCTGCTGGCCGAACCCGACCCTGACGACCCGAGCATCGAGGTCGACGACGACGACCGCGCGCCCACAGGGTTCGGCTTCGCCTTCGGTGACGAGCTCAGGGGGGTCACCGACGCTCTCCGGACCGGCGAGATCATTCGTGAGAGCCTCCGCATGGCCCGAGCCCCCCGCCCGCCCCGGGCTCCTCGTCCACCTCGCGCTCCCCGGGCTCCTCGCGGGCCCGGCAGCGAGCGGACCATCGAGATCCGACTGTCGACCTCGGATGATCCGCGCCAGGTGCTCACCGGCGCCGAGTTCGACCGCTTCTCTCGTCGCCATGACGACTGGACGCCCGGCGCCGACCTGTCGCCGTCGCAACTCGAGACGGTGCGCGACTTCCTCCGGAATCGCATCGAGCGCGATCTCGACGACGAAGACGACGACGAGTGAGCCTCCGCCACCCCAACGTGGGTGGGTTCGTGGATTTCGACGGCGTCTGGCTCGACGATCGCCAACGGTGTCGTTGGGCGCTGCGGGGCCTCGACCTCACGGTGCATCCCCGATCCCTGGTGGCGTTGGTCGGCGACCCGGACGACGGCGCCGCCGAAGCCGTGCTCGACCTGCTGGCGGGCCGGCGGTGGCCGACCAAGGGCCGGGTGTCGATCGACGGCGTCGACCTGCGGGAGATCGACGCCTCCGCCCTGGAACACGCCGTGGTCGATCTCGAGGTGCGGCCGGCGGGTGAGCGGCGCTTGTGTCTGGCCCGCTCGACCGTCTTCGCCCTCCGGCCCACCCCGTCCACCTTGGCGGCCGCCGACCTGGTCGTGGTGCTCGAGGATGGGGCCGAGGTCGGACGCGGCTGCCTCGCACCCGCGGGCGCCGGCTGACCCACGATCTCCGGCTTCAGTGCGGGCCGGTAGCGTCCGAGGCATGGACATCGTGTCGGCCACGTTCGCCGAGAACATCGACCTGCGGCAGGTGGCAGGCCCGTCGACGCGGATCGACCTGACCGGGATCATGTTCTCGATCGCTGCGCCCAAGCCCCCGCCGGTCACCCTCGACCCCCATCTCATCGTGCTGGTGCGCTGCCGCAACAACGAGAACGGGTTCGCCGCCCTCGAGGTGCTGTTCCACGACGAGGCGGGCGAGCAGGTGGCCAAGAGCGTGATGCCGTTCCAGGTCGAGCCGGGCAAGTTCGGCTTCCGGCTGGTCAAGGCGGAGTTGACGTTCGAGGACTACGGCACCATCGAGGCCCACTGCAATATCGACGGCGGTCCGGTGACCGTCGTGCCCCTCACCCTCCTCCCGCCCGCCAGCTAGGGCCGCGAGACCGGCGTGCCCTTCGCCGCCGCCCACTCCGTCCATCCCTCGGCCGTCGACGCCATCGGAGAGATCACCGGACAGGTCGTCGACCGCCTCGACGACGAGGCCCCCGACCTGGCGCTGCTCTTCGTCACCGGCCACCACGCCAACGCGATGGCCGAGGGCGGCGCCGTCGTGCGGACGCTGTTGCGACCTGGCACCCTCGTCGGCGGCACGTTCGCGTCGGTCCTGGCCAACGGACAGCAGGCGGATCGGGCGGCGATGACGCTGTGGGCGGGTCGCTTCGGCGAGGTCCAGCCGATCAGCTACGGGCGAGAAGGAAGGGTGTCGATCCCCTCGTTCGAGCCCTCCGCGCTCGTGTTGCTGGCCGACCCGTACGGGTTCCCGATCGACACGGCGTTGGACGCCCTCACCGAGCGCTGGCCCGGCCTTCCGATCATCGGGGCTGTGTCATCCTCGGGTCGGTCGGCCGGTGGGAACCGCCTCCTGCTCGACGATCGGACGCTCGACGCCGGTGCCGTCGGGGTGCTCCTGGGGCCAGGTGTCGAGGTCGAGTCGGTGCTCAGCCAGGGCAGCCGCCCCGTCGGCCGTCCCTACGTGGTCACCGCGGGAGGCGACGGCGTGATTCGGGAGTTGGACGGGGCGCCGGCGGCCACCCGTCTCCGGGAGTTGACCGAGGACGCGCTCTCGGACGACGAGATCGCGGTCGTGCATGCGGGCAACATCCACATGGGGCGGACCCTGAGCGGCGGCGGCGTACTGGTGCGGCCGATCACCCGCATCGATCGCCTGGCCGGTGCGCTCGGGGTTGGCGATGTTGTCGAGATCGGGGCGACGGTCAGCTTCCACCTGCGTACGGCCGACGCCGCCGACGACGACCTACGAGCGGCGCTCAACGGCCGCTCGGCCGATTCCGCCCTCGTCTTCCCTCACGTGGATCGAGGGGCGACGCTCCTCGAGACTCCGGGACTCGACGCCTCG
The DNA here is from genome assembly GCA_046596815.1 of Acidimicrobiales bacterium. Lineage (GTDB taxonomy): Bacteria > Actinomycetota > Acidimicrobiia > Acidimicrobiales > CADCTF01 > DATLED01. Next base: position 3,380 of record JBKJLU010000341.1, read on the forward strand.
GTGGTCGACGAGTACCTCGGGCGCATCCCGACCGCCGGCGCCTCGGGGGCCGGGATCCTCGGGCCGGTCGGCGCGGACGCCTTCGTCCATCAGGCCGGGGTGTCGATGGCCCTGCTTCGCGAGCGGGAACGGCCGGTATGGTCAGGCTCGTGACGACCGTCGACGAACTTCAGGAATTGGGCCAACAGCTGCGGGTGGATTCGGTACGGGCAGCCGCCGCCGCCAACTCGGGCCACCCGACATCATCGATGTCAGCCGCCGACCTGATCGCCGTGCTCGCGGCCAACCACCTGCGCTACGAC
>JBKJLU010000174.1:0-4186 GCA_046596815.1 Acidimicrobiales bacterium
CCCACCGACGGGCGCGGGGTGTTCTTCGCCGACTTCCTGGTCACCCCCTCGAACCGGTCGCATCCCGGCGAGGCCCGCGACGCCAACCGCTCGGTGTTCGCCGCGGCCGCATGGAACGCGTGCCCGCCGGGCGCGACGACCACCACCTCGTCCAGCACCACGACAACGATACCGGGCACGACGGAGCCCACGATCCCGGACACGGTGCCGATCGAGGAGCCGGCGACGACGACGAGTTTGAAGAGCACGGGCACGACGACGACGATCCGCCCGAGTAATCCGCCCGGACCGTCCGTCACTGTGCCGCCCACGCTCGACCTGCCGCCGGTCACCGTTGGCGCCTCGCTGACCGTCACCCCCGAGGTCGGTCCTGCCGGGTTCGTGACCGGGGTGACCGGCACCGGGTTCCCTCCTGGCCCGGTCGAACTTCGATGGGAGCCCGGGATCGGCCGCACCATTGCCATCGTCGGCCCGGACGGCACCTTCATCACCCGCGTGCTCATCTTCCCCAATGACCGGCTCGGCGCTCGTGCGCTGGTGGCCACGGGCGGAACGACGACGGCGTTCGACGCGTTCTTGGTCGTGCAGTCGTCCGTTCAGCCGTCGGGTTCGGACGTCCAGCAGATCAATCGCATCCGGCGCTTCAACAGCCGCTGAGCGCCGGCCCCACGGGGGTGCTGGCCTTTCTTTGCAACACCAACGCTGACGTGGTGGAGAACCGGCAGCGCGCCGGAGCGCCCTTTATGCCGGCTTGAAGAAGTGCTCGCGGTAGTAGCGAAGCTCGGCGACGCTCTCCCGGATGTCGTCGAGGGCCCGGTGGCCGCCGTTCTTGGTCGGCGCCGCCGTGACGAGCGCCGGATTCCAGCGGCGAGCCAGTTCCTTGACCGTCGAGACGTCGACCGATCGGTAGTGCAGCCAGTCCTCGATCTCGGGGAGGTACGCCGCCAGGAAGCGACGATCGGTACCGATCGAGTTGCCGCAGAGCGGCACCGTCCTGGCCTCGGGGACGTGCGTCTTCAGAAAGGCGAGGGTCGCCGCTCCCGCTTCCTCCAACGTCGTCGTCGATGCGGCCATGGCGTCGAGGAGACCGCTCTTGGTATGCATCGACACGACGACCTTGTCCATGTGGGTCAAGGCTTCCGGTCCGGGATTGATGACGAGATCCGGGCCCTCGGCGACGATCTGCAACTCGTCGTCGGTGATGAGTGTGGCGATCTCGACGATGACGTGGCGGCCCGGATCGAGGCCGGTCATCTCGAGATCCATCCAGGCGAGCACGGGCGCAGACGCTAGTGCGGGGTATTCGAAACGGCGGCGTTTCGATCCTCGTCATGTGCCGTTGCGACGACGACACCTCGGGCCATCGACGCGATCGCGGCGAGCGCGCTCGCAGCAATGCCTGGAGTGGCGACGACCACGATCTGCTCGAGCAGTTCGAGCACCTGGCGCACTTCTCGGACCAGGTCTCCGGGTCCGAGGCCCGTGCCCCTCAGGGCCTCGTCGAGGTCGTCACCCCTCGTCCACCGGTAGATCGGCGTGAGCAGAGCCGAGTCGGGATGGGGCGTCTCTCGGAGATCGGCGTCGAGTTCGGCCTGCTGCAGTTCGGCCGCGACCACGTCGATGCGTCGCCACCGCTTCCGCAACTCGGCCGTCGGATAGGGAGACGGAGCAAGTTCCTGGCGCGTGCCCGATCGGAATGCCGAGATGGCGGCGGCCAACGACGGTGCGTCGAGTTCGTCGAAGACGCCGGCAGCCAGACACTCGGCCACCAAGAGGCCCCGCTCGTGGAAGAGCCTCCTTACCGTGCGGCCCGAGGCCGTGAGCTCCCATGCCGCGAGATGACCCCGCCGCCGAAGGAGGTCGGCCACGGCATCGAACTCGTGCTCATGCGCCGCCGCTTCGTGCTCGAGCCTGACGCGAATGGTGGCGATCTCCTCGGCCAAACGCACCCGTCGGACGTCGCTCGACGCCCCGTCGGACCGGCGGCGATGCTCGGGCGGCGGTGCCGTCGGATGAGGCTCGTCCGGGAGGTCGCGCAGCAGGGCGGCCACCGCCCGGGCGAATCCTCGCGTTCCCGGTCGGCAGGCCGAGACATCGATGGTGCCGACAACCACCGGAGGAAGTCGGAAGTCGCCCGCGCCGATGAACACGCGTCGGCTGTCGCCTCGCACCGTGTCGAGTGACGGCCGGCCCCGCCGACGACCCGGGGTCGCAACCACGGCGAGGCGTCCGACGCTGGCCCGCCCAGGATCAACGACCACGTCACCCACGCGAAGGGCGGCGACCCGTTCGCTGATGACGGATTCGACGTCATCACCGTCATCCAGCTGCAGAGAGCTCTCGTCCGGACGGTCGTCGAGTTCGGCAAGATCGCCGACGCGCTCGGCCAACATCGACCTCAGGTCGGCGAGGCTGTGATCGAGAAGGTGGTGAGCCAGCGACGCCCGAAAGCGCCGCCGCCCTTCGTCGGGTCCGTAGCAATGGACGAGGTTGGACACCATCGCCGGCGTCGCCCGGTAATACGAGCGGAGGGCATCGGCCTTTCCGCCGGCCAGCCCCGTCACTCGGTGGAGCCCGATCTCCGGCGACCACGGCACGACGACGTTGCCGACGAGGTCGAGACCCCTTCGTCCCGCGCGGCCAGCCAGCTGGGCGAACTCGGCCGTCGTCAACGTGTCACCTCCATGGGCGCCGCTCTTGCGCGTGACTCGATCGATGACGACCGTCCGTGCCGGCAGGTTGACGCCGAGGGCGAGCGTCTCCGTGGCGAAGACGACCTTCACCAGACCGGCCCCCGCGGCCACCTCGACCACCTCGCGCTGCACCGGAGCGAGTCCGCCGTGATGCGCGGCGACGCCGGAGGTGAGGGCGAAGCGCCACCCGGTGGCGTCGAGGGTCTTGACCTCGGCGGCGCTGAGTCCGTCGGTGGACCGCCGCACCAGGCCATCGAGCTCGGCCGACTCTTCGTGGGTCGTCAGTCGGACGCCCCGTTCGACGAGTTCCGCGACGGCGCGGTCGCACCCATTGCGGCTCAGCACGAACCAGATCGCCGGGAGCATGCCCGACGTGCGGAGGTGGTCGAGCAGCTGATCGCGAGGCGGGGTGACTGGGCGCGACCGGTCGCGGACTCTGCGACCTTCCCCTCGGGCCACCTTGCGCACGCCGTCGTGGAGTTCGGCAGCGGCATTCACCCGGCCGTCGACGAACATCGGCAGCACGAGCGGGGGCGACCCCTGCAGATTGCCGACGGCATACAGGAACTGCAGCGTGACCGGGCGCTGCTCCTCGACCACCAGCTCGGTCGGCCCGTGGGCTCGGGTGAGCCACCGGTGCAGCTCGTCGAGATCGGGCAGGGTGGCCGAGAGTGCGACGAGGAGGGCGTCGCGAGGAGCGTGAATCACGACTTCCTCCCAGACCGGACCGCGATCAGGGTCTTGGACGTAATGGAACTCGTCGAGGACGATCGCTCCGAGTCCGTCGAGGATCGGGCCGCGGTCATACAACAAGGCCCGCAACACCTCGGTCGTCATGACGACGACGGGGGCGTCGGGCCGAACCGCCCGGTCCCCGGTGAGCAAGCCCACCCGGTCGCGGCCGAGCCGCTCGCCAAGATCGCGGAACTTCTGATTCGACAGCGCTTTCAGTGGAGTGGTGTAGAAGGCCTTCTGGCCGCGCGCGAGCGCTCGGTCGATGGCGTGGTCGGCGACGAGGGTCTTGCCGGCGCCCGTGGGCGCAGCGACGAGAACGGATTCGCCTCGGTCGATCGCAGCGGCGGCGCGCCGCTGGAACGGGTCGAGCATGAACAACAGAGATCCTCCGGAGGTGGTGGTCCCCGGTGGTCGTGGCTCAGAGGCGCACGGCGCAGGGACGCGAGATGTGGACGGTTCGAGTTCCGGCTCGCACAAGTCTGAACATGTCACGTCCCCCTTTCCCGTCGTCGGCACCGCGCGGGCGCTCACCGTGACGCAACGGCGCCGCCGATGCAAGTGAATTTCCTAGGCTCACTCGGGTGCTCGACGTCGCCGTGGTCGTCCTCGACCCCGAACTGCCCCTGCCTTCCTACGCCAAAGCCGGTGACGCCGGTGCCGATCTCGTAGCGCGCGAGGGCGCGGTGCTCACCGCGGGCGGGGGACGCGCCGTCGTGGCGACCGGCGTCGCGCTCGCACTCCCGTCCGGATACGCGGGC
>JBKJLU010000311.1:0-5766 GCA_046596815.1 Acidimicrobiales bacterium
GTCACCTCGTCGACGGCCTCGAGGGCGCCGAAGCCGGTGCGGTTGGCGACGTCACCGACGTAGTCGGCGGCCTCCACGCGGGCGGGTGCGGCCGAGGCGTTGCCGCCGGCGAGGCCGACGTTGCCCTTGGCCGGGCGCTCGATGGCGGCACCGCTGGTGGCCTCTTCGAGGCGGATGAGCTTCGAGGTGGCGTTGACGACCTGGACGGCGTTCTGCTTGCCCTTCTTCGTCGACAGATCGGGGAAGGTCTCTTCGGCCTTGTTGCCCTTCTTCACGACGATGGTGAAGGTGTCATCGGCCGCGCCTTCGCCCTCGGGATGCTGGATCTCGACGTTCAGGTCGTTGCCGGACGCACCGGCTTCGAGCGCCTGGACCCGGTAGGGGAGCTGCTTGCCGTCGCCGGCACCGAGCTCGCCGCGAGCGGACGGCTGCGCGCCGTCACCGTCGCTTCCGACGCGCACGATGTACGCAATGCCACCTCCGTTCTGGAAGTAGCCGTACACCGCGTGAGCGAGGTACGAGCCTTCCACGAACTCACCGAACGTCGTGACGAACTGGGTCCAGTTCGTGACGAGCGTGGGCTCGTTGAAGGGGCCTCGCTGCGCGAGACCCACGAAGGCGGCGACAGCGGTGCCGACACCCTCGATCGGACGTGCGCCTCCATCGAGTTCCTCGACGTAGACACCTGGGGACAGATACTGAGGCATACAGGCCTCCTCCTCATCGACCGGGACGATCGGTGCCGAGCCTGCACCCAGGCGAAGGCGCCAGCTAGGTCCAAGGGGGCGGTGGCGAGGGAAGCATTGGCTGCACTTAGGGGCAGACGCGACGATGCCCGCCTCTCGGCGGGCATCGGTGCTCTACCCGGAGGGCGGAATAGTCACCCCTGCACTTCCTCGGTTTCTTCCTCGGCGCCTTCGCCTTCGCGCTGGACCGAAGGGTCGTGGAGGGCCTGCACCTCTTCCTCTTCCTCGGCTGCGCCTTCCGACTCTTCGCGCTGGATCGAGTCGTCGCGCAGCGCCTGCACCTCTTCCTCCTCGCCTCCCTCGCGCTGGAGCGGAAGCGTCTGGACGGTGCCGCCGGCCGCACCGGCGCCGGCGTGGTCGTGACCGGCGTGCCCCGAGTCGCCCGACATCACCGAGTCGGCGGTCGCCTCGGCCTGCTGTTCGGCCCAGTCGCCGGGGTCAGAGACCTTGACCCCGCCACCGCGCGACTCACCCGGGACGTCGCCCTTGCTCTGTTGCACGACGTGGGTCAGTTCATGGGCGATCGTCCGCTGGCCGTCGGAGCTCGACGGGTTGTACTTGCCCTCGTTGAAGACGACCTCGTTGCCGACGGTGAACGCTTGGGCCTGCACCGATGATGCGGCCGCGCTGGCCTCGGGACCGGTGTGGACCCGAACGGCACTGAAGTCGTAACCGAGGCTCGACTCCATCCGTTCGCGAACATTGCCGTCGAGGCTCGCCCCGCCGCCCTTGCCGACGACGTTGTGGACGGGCGACTCCTCCTCCGGCTTGCGCTGGACGAGTGCGCCCATCGCCGCGTTGCCGGCCGCCCGCTGCAGGTGCAGGGCGCCTCTCGACCCGAGGGCTTCGGGCCGCCCGTGCTCGATCGCCTTGGCGACGGTGGCGTGGTCGGTGTTTTCCTGACCGGTTTCCTTCGATTCCTTCGGCTTGACGCCGACATTCACGTCCTGGATGAGATCGAAGTCCGACACGCCCGCACCTCCACAAGAGTTTGGGCGCAGTGTACGACCGAACAGTGGCGTCTGGGAGGGTCAGGTTGGTTGCCCGATCGGGAAGGGGTCGGTCAGCTGTTCACCAACGAGAACCAGGGGCCGAACTCGGATTCGACGCAGAGACGACCGAGCTTGCGGTACTCGCGTTGGGTCGCCCGCATGAGTTCGAGCATGCCCACCGGCTTTTCCGTTTCGGCTGCGAAATAAGCGGCGGTGACGGCGATCGAGCGGATGTTGCCGCCTGACAACTCGAACCGCTTCGCCGCGAACGCGAGGTCGAGGTCGTCACCGCGCGGCACCGAGGGCCCGAGGCAGCGCTCCCACAAGACCTCCCGGTACTCGGGGTCGGGCAACTGGAAGTCGATCACGGCGTCGAGGCGGCGCGAGAAGGCCTCGTCGAGGTTGGCCCGCAGGTTGGTGGAGAGGATGGCGAGCCCGTCGAACGACTCCATCCGTTGCAACAGATACGCCGTCTCGATGTTGGCGTAGCGGTCGTGGGCGTCTCGCACCTCTGAGCGCTTGCCGAAGATGGCGTCGGCTTCGTCGAAGAGCAACACACCGTTGATGCCGTCGGCTTCCGAGAAGATGCGCTCGAGGTTCTTCTCGGTCTCACCGACGTACTTGTCGACGACGGTGGCCAGGTTGATGGCGTAGAGGTCGAGGCCGAGTTCGCCGGCTATGACTTCGGCCGACATCGTCTTGCCGGTTCCCGAGTCGCCGGCGAACAGCCCGGTGATGCCGCGGCCGCGGCCGCCACCTGGACGCATGCCCCACTCGTCGATCACGGTGCCGCGTTGGCGGGCCCGGCTGGCCAGCTCCTGGAGTCCGAGCAACGTCGGCGTCGGCAGCACGAGATCGCGCCAGCCCACCCGCGGCACGATGCGGCGGGCCAGATTCTCGAGTCCCGCGGCGTTCTGCGCGCGCGCCCCGGCTCGTAGGTGATCGGCGGCCATGTCGGCTCCGGCCACAACGGCCTGCAGGCGCGCCGCCGCCGCCGCCCTCGTGACCTGTTCGGGAGTCAGCCGGAAATGCTGGGTGACGTCGGCGGCATCGACGGTGTCGCCGCTTCCGTTCAGCGTCTGGCGCCACAGCTCGGCGCGGTCGTCGGCCGTCGGCGGGTCGACGTCGACCAGCACCGGGACGTCATGGCTCCACGACGGTTCCCAGCTTCGCCGTCCGATGAGCAACACCGGGGCGGCCAGCCGCGGGTCGCCGTCGGTCCATGATGCCGCGGGGTCAGCGAACGCCCGCATGGCTCCGGCACTGCGCTCGGTAAGCGCCTCGATCGGACCGGCCACCAGTCCGGCGTTGCGGAGTCGGGCGTCGCGCATGGCAGTGCGAGCGAGCGGCAACGGATCCTCGGTCGCGCCGAGCCGCCCGAGGTCGAGGGTGACCGCCGCTCGCCCGACCGCCGCCAACGCCGCCGCCGCCAGGCTCTTGCCGGACGACCCTGGCTTCTCCCGCAGGTAACACAGTCGCGCTCCGGCTTGGAGCGCCCGGGCGAGGGGCTCATGGTCGGGCGCGGCGTCGGGACGGGCGTCCGAAAGTACGTGCAGCAGATCCGGGTCGTCGCTGTCGTCGCCGAGCAGATGGGACGTGACCCGGTCCGGCACCTGCAGGGATCGGGTCAGGAACGGGCGGTCGGTCTCGTCGACGATCACCAGACCACTGGCCACGAGCGGCCCTGTCGGGGTGAGACGTTGCCGGGCCAGTCCGCCGGCGTGGGGGAGCCCGGCGAGTTCGAGGGCGAGGCCGATGCTGGCCCTTCGGCGCGTCACGTCGTCGTGGAGATAGCCGTAGAGGCGTTCGAAGCGGCTGTCGAGGTCGGGGGCGATGGCCACCAACAGCAACTCGACGTCCAGGGGTTGGAGGCCGAAGGCCCGAGCCAACCGCCGCAACCGGAGGTCGGCGCCTCCGACCTCGGCGGCGTCGGCTTCGGCTTCGATGCGCTCGAGGAAGGCTGCCGTCTCGGGGTCGGGTGTTGGCGGCGCTTCGGCTCCGGCGAGCAGTCGGTCGACCTGATCCTCCGAGAGATAGAGGCCCCGGAAGGGGTCGTCGGCGGCTGGATCGCTCTGGCGGCGGGACGCAACGGTGAGTCGCACTCTGGCCTCGACCACTCCGAGCCTTCCCAGGAGGTGGGTGAGGCTGGCCGCGCCCGGGCTCATCCCGCCGGCGTCTCGGCCACACGGATGAGGCGCGTCGCCTCCTCCGATGCCGGCCCGGCCTGAACGCTCTCGGCTTGGCCGTCCTCGCTGCCACCCCACTTGAACAGCGGAGGCGAGTCGACGAGGGTCGCGGCGGTGACGAAGCGACCGAGGTCGATGGGCGTCACCACGACGAGATCGAGCGACGGCTTCAACTCGCCACCGAGAGCCGACCAGACATCCGACAGCGCCCGGTCTTCCGGAGGCGGAAGCGCGATGGTGATGTCGAGGGGCCACCCGTTCTCCTGCAGCGAGCCGGTGAGCCACTCGACCGGGATCCGGTCGTTGCGCAAGAAGCAGGCGAGCATGGCCGAGAGCAGGCGGTGCTCGTCTTCTGCCCGCTGGGTCCAGGCGGTGATCAGGTACGACAACTTGAACGATCGGGGAACAGGTCGCCGTCCGGTGATGCGGCCGTCGTCGTCGCGGACGTCGACCGTGCCCGACGAGCGGCGCTTCATGTCCTCGCGGATGTCGTAGAGGTAGATGTCGACCGTCGGGGTGTTCCGGCGGGAAGCCCAGTCCTTTGTGGGCGCGTCGAAGACGACTTCGATGTCCGAGCCGTTGACAACATCGCGTCGGACGATGGAGCGGAGGGTCTCGTCGACTTCGTGGATCACGTTCGCTCCCGGCCTAGATCAAGCCCTGGCGCACGGCGTAGGCCACGGCGTGCGAACGATTCTTCAGGTTGAGCCGCGCCGTGACGTCGTGGATCACGTTCTTGATGGTGCGCTCGCTGTACGAGAGCGAGTTGGCGATCTCGTTGGTGCCGAGTCCGTCGGCCACGAGCCGCAGGACCTCGATCTCGCGCTCGGTCAGTCCCGACATGGTGAGGCCGCGGGGCGAGAGCACCTGCCGCTGGAGTTGTCCGACGTGCTCGAGCAGGCGACCGAGGAGGTCGGCCGGGACGCTGCCGTCGCCTGTGGCCGCCGCTTGGATCGCGGTCACGAGCCGTTCGGGCAGGGCCTCGCTGCGCCGCAGGAGTCCGCAGGCGCCGGCTTCGACTCCGGCGAGCATGCCGGCGTCGTCGAGGCGGGTGACGATGAGCACGACACGGGGGATGCCGTCGTTGCGCTGGATGGCCCGGACGACCCTCGATGCTTCTTCGTCGACCTCGTCGACGACCACCAGGGCCACCACAGCTTCATCGATGTCGCCATCGACGACCTGGATCTCGGGCCGGGCCCGCAACTGGCTGGCCAAACCGGCCTGTGAGATCGGGTCGTGTGCGTACACGTACACCGCGATGCGTTCTGCCATGACTGCCTCCCGCCACGGGGAACCAGCACTGGTTCCGCCGCAGGCACCGTGCCACGACGCCCTCATCGGGCACTCCACGAGGACTCAACGGGCAAGGTGGCCTGCCCGCTCGGGCGCCCGGAAGGCCCGGCGACGGAGGTGCTCGATGGTTAGCGTGCAGCCATGGTGTCTTCATGGGTGTAGCCGCTTCGCTCGATCAGTACCGACTCTCCGTCTCGGCCGGAAGTGAGGTCACGGTCGAGGTGAAGGTGCGCAACACGGGATCCATCGTCGATGCCATCACCGTCGAGGTCATCGGCGATGCCGCGGCATGGGCGACCGTCACCCCGAACCGGGTCTCGCTGTTCCCGGGAACCGACCAGACGGTACGCATCGACTTTCGTCCGCCGATGACGGCTGATGGTCCGGCGGGCGAGGTGCCCTTCGGCGTGCGTGTGCGCTCGCAAGAAGATGCCGAGGGCTCGGTCGTCGAGGAGGGCGTGCTCGACGTCGCGCCGTTCCTGGCAGTGGGCGCGGAACTCGTCCCCCGTTCATCGCGTGGAAGTCGCCGGGCGGAACACGAACTGG
>JBKJLU010000077.1:0-10355 GCA_046596815.1 Acidimicrobiales bacterium
CTGGCCGCCAGCCGCGATCTTCCGGCTCGGCCGGCGTGGAGCGCAGCTTCTCGCGACATCCGGCAGCGTCACCTGGCCGCGGCCGATCCCGCCGCGCTGGCCCTGGCCCTCAGAGGCGCGGCGCAGTCTGACCTGCCGACGCGTGACCAGGTGGCCACCATCACCGTTCCGGCCCTGATCTTGGCTTGGGACGATGACCCGGGCCACCCCCGCAGCACGGCCGAGTCCCTCCACGAACTCCTGGGCGCGTCCGAGCTCGAGGTGGCGACGTCTCAGGAGGAAGTGGCGGCGTGGCCGGCCCGCCTCCAACGGTTCCTGGCCGAGATCGTCGCGGCCTGACGCCGGCGAAACCGACACGCCGGTCGCCCGTCGAATTACGGTGACCGCGTGTCCGGTCTCCCCGTCCTGCTCGTCCACGGCCTCGCCTCCAGCTTCGAACTGAACTGGCGAGAGACCGGATGGGTCGATCTGCTCTCCGACGCTGGCCGCGAGGTCATCGGCGTCGATCTGCTCGGCCACGGCAAAGCCGACAAACCCCACGATCCCGCCGCCTACGTCAACGTGATCGACGACATCGCCTCGGCCCTCCCCGACGATGGACAACTCCAAGCCGTCGGGTTCTCGATGGGCGCCCGCCTCCTGTTGGAGGTGGCGTGTGAACAACCCGAGCGCTTCGAACGGATCGTCGTGGCCGGGATTGGCGCCGGCGTGTTCGCCGGGGGCTCGTCCGAGGGTCTGGCCACCGCAATCGAGAACGGTGTCGACGACTCGGCCCACGGCACGGCCCGTCTGTTCGCCCAGTTCGCCGCCGGCTCAGGCAACGACCCCAAGGCCCTCGGTGCGTTCCTGCGCCGGGAGTCGGCCCCGCTCGACCGCGCCAAGCTGGCCAAATTGACCTGCCCGGTCTTGGTGGTGCTCGGCGACCAGGACTTTGCCGCCCCGGCCGAGCCCCTCGTCGATGCGCTGCCCGACGCCAAGCTGGTGACACTCAAGGGCGTCGACCACTTCGCCACGCCCAAGGACTTCAAATTCATCGACGCCGCCCTGGAGTTCCTCGGCGCGGTTTGAACCGTTTTAGTCCTCGGCGATGGCCTCGGCCGTGCTGGCCATCTCGGCTTGGAGTTCGTCGATTTCAGCTTGGATGCGGGTCGCCTCGACGTCGTCGTGCTGCACGGTGGCTCGTTCGTGCTGTTCCACCAACTCGACGATCTGCAATTCGAGGCCGACCACATGATCTTCGAGTTTCGGGTCGTGCATGAACGGCATCTACCCCGGGGGCCCCGGCGTCAAGCCCCCGGCCCGGTCGTTCGTAGGATGAGGCCATGGCCTCCGCGTCGCCGTCCCCCACGCCCAATCCCAACGCCCTCCGCTTCAGCTTGGACGTCACCCTTCCCGGCACGGTGTCGGCCTCGTCGGCGGCCGACGCCGGCGACGACGCCTTCCTCGGCGCCCTCGTCGCCATTCCCGGCGTCGCTTCCGTCTTCGGTGTCTCCGACTTCGTGACGGTCACCCGCCAGGCCGGCGCCGACTGGGACGAGATCGTCCCCGCCGTCCAAGAGGCCGCCGCCACCCACCTCTAGGAAACGGCGATCGTGCCCCGCATGGTCGTGGGGTGCTTCGTACACATGTAGGTGTAGGTCCCCGGCAACAGGTGCGGCGACGTTCGCGTCCCGTCGCCGGCCTTGATCTCGCCGGAGTCCCAGACCGCAGGAATGGTGAAGCTGTGGCGTTGGCCTGTCGACTCGATGTTGTCGAACTGCACTTGCGAGCCAGTTGCGAGGGCAAAGTCTGCGCCGTAACCGGCCGGGTACTCGTAGCGGGCGTTGCGGGCTTTGACGATGAGAATGATGGCCGAGTTGGTCGGCGGGGGCGGGGGCGATCCGCCGCCACTGGCGGTCGTGGTGGTCGTCGATGTCGAGGTCGTCCCGCTGCCGCCACCGGACGTGGTGCTTGTCGTGGCGCGCGTGGTCGACGTCGTCGACGACGACCCGCCACCCGATCCGCCCCCGGCGGTGGTCGAAGACGTGCCGCCGCTCGTCGAGCCTGCGGGAGGCGGCGCGCCGGGGACGGCGTTGGGGCTGCCCGACTCGGTGGGCGTCGCCTGATACGAGCCTGATCCCGACCCGGACGAACCTCCGCTGCCGGCGCTCGATCCCCCGGAACCATCGGACCCGGCGGCGTCGCCGTCGCCACCGTTCGCAACTGATGCGGTCGCCGTTCCTTCGTCGATGCCTTCGCCGATCTCGATGATGCCGTCGCCGTTCACATCGGTGGCCTCTTCCTCCACCACCTCGTCGATGATGCCGTCGCCGTCGAGGTCGCCGCCGGCGACGGTGTCGAGCCGGGCCGTAGCGCTCTCGTCGGCGGCATCATCACCGGAGAACTGACCGACCAGGAAGAGCGTCAGCAACACCCAGCCCACCGCGACGAGCGCGACCTTGGTCAACGTCTTCATGCCCCGGCGCGGCGCGTCCTCCCCGTCGTCGGCGTCGGCGTCGCCGTCGTCCTCCAGCTTGCGCTTGCTCAATCCGATCGACTCCCGCTTGTCGAGGCCAACGGTACCCTGCGCCATGCCTCCCGGTCCGACGCTTCGTTTTGAGACCGTCGGTCTTCGGCGTGGCGACCGTGCGGTCCTCGTCGACATCACGTGGTCGGTCGAGGCCCACGAGCGTTGGGTGATCCTGGGACCGAACGGTTCGGGGAAGACGACGCTGCTGCAGCTGGCGACCGGACACCTGCATCCTTCTTCCGGAACGGTCGACATCCTCGGTGAGCGACTCGGACGGGTCGACGTCCGGCATCTCCGCACGCGGATCGGACTGGTGAGCGGTGCGGTCACCCGCCTCCTGCGGCCAGGACTGACGGCGCAGGAGGTCGTCGTGACCGGACGCCACGCCGCCCTCGAACCCTGGTGGCACGACTACACGTCTGACGACCACGAACGCGCTCGTGCACTCCTCGCCCGAGGCGGAATCGCCGCGGTCGCGGACCGGGCCTTCGGGGTGCTGTCCGAAGGGGAGCGACAACAGGTGCTCTTGGCCCGAGCGGTGATGGGTGACCCCGAGCTCCTGGTGTTCGACGAGCCGGCGGCGGGTCTCGATCTCGGCGCGCGCGAACGCCTGCTCCGGCGGATGGAAGAGGTGGCGCTCGATCCGGCGTCGCCACCTTCGGTGTTCGTCACCCACCACGTCGAGGAGATCCCGACAGGGTTCGGCCATGCCCTGCTCCTCCGCAACGGACGCGCCATTGCCAGCGGTTCCATCACCACCACCATCGACGACGTCAACCTGAGCGCGACCTTCGGACTCGCCGTCACCGTCGAAGCCAGCGAAGGTCGCTACACCGCAAGAGCCCGCCGCTAACAGCACAAAAGCCCTGTCCCCCGCCGGGACAAGGCCTCTGCGGTGTGGATTCACACGAGGCGAATCCGGTGCTCCCGCCACTCCTCACGGTACGCCCCCGACGTCGGCGGCGACGTTGTCCTGGGCGACGGATGGAGTGTCACCGAGGCGACACTCAGCGGGCCCGCTGCTCGAGGGCGGTGACGTCGACCACGGTGATGCGCCCTCGGCTCACCTCGACGACGCCGTCCTTCTCGATCGACCCGAGGACGCGGTTGACGGTCGAGCGCGAGGTGCCGGCGAGGCTGGCCAGATCCTCCTGCGTGAGCGGGATCTCCGGCGCACCCTCGCCGTCGCGGTAGAGATCGGTGAGGGCCGACAGCCGGCGCAGCACGCGCTTCTCGGCCGGAACGTAGAGCGCTTCGACGAGCAGGTTCGACAACCGGCGCACCTCGTCGGCCAACAGCGCGAGAAGGAACTCGTCGACGCTCGGATGGTTGTGCCGCAGCTCCGCGAACGCATCCCGGTGCAACATCAGCGTCTCGGTGCGTTCGAGTGCGACCACCGTCGCCGTCCGGCGGGAGGACTGGTGCAGAAGCGCGACCTCACCGATCACCTCACCCGGACCCCGCACCCGCAGCGTTGCCACCTCCCCGAGGGGCGTCGTGATGCGCACGGCCACGCGGCCCCGATCGAGCAGGTGGACCGTGTCCCCGATGTCGCCCTCGTGGAAGAGCACCTCCCGACGGGCGAAGCGACGCCGGCGGGTTGCGGCCAGAAGCCGCCGCCGATCTTCTTCGGGCACCCCTTCGAGAAACGACCAAGGCACGCCGTAGTTCTAGGCCAAGGTTGCCGATTTGTGATGACACCCGATCGGAACCTCGAAATGGGCACTTTGCGTCATGGACGACATCCCGACGGCGGTTATGGTCAATCAGGATGGCGGATAAAGCGGAAATAACGGCGTTGCAAGTGGAACTCACCTCGGTCGAGGCCCACGGCATGTTGAATTCGTTGAGCGTCGTGCGGGCGACGGTATCGACCCTGCGCCTCCATTGGGGGAAGATCGACGACGAGCGTTGCCTCTCGCTACTCGAACGGGCCGAGGAGCAGTTGGAGTTCCTCAGCGAGAGCCTGGGTGACCTCGTGCGAGGCATTCCTCAGGAGACCCGCGCCTTCCTCGACGATCTTCGTCAGGCTCACTGAGCGCTGCGGCTGGCACGAGGCACGAGACGGTAGCGGCGCCGAGGCGGAGGCGCCGTTCCGTCCCTAGAGCTCGGGGGGTACCGACCGCTCGGCGGGTGACGGCGCACCCGGTCGTATCTGTCGCACCAGCGCCTCCTGGGTCACGGATGCACCGAGCACGCCTGCGTGGTTGTAGAAGACGCCGCGCGCCAGGCCCCGGGCGTTGAAGTTCGTCAGTGCATGGAGGTCGTAATAGAGCCACTCGTCGGCGCGGACGGGTCGGTGGAACCAGACGGCGTGGTCGAGGCTGGCGCCGGTGAAGCGCTCCCACGGATTGGCGCCATCTCGCTCGATCGGGGGCCGGGCCGCCAACACGACGGCCATGTCGCTCATGAAGGTGAGGACCGCCGCATGGATGGCGGGGTCGTCGGGAAGGGGCGCCGCCGTCTTGACCCACACGCGACGGGTCGAGCGGAAGGTTCCGTCAGGCGAGGGTTCGGTGGGCCCGATGTCGCGGAGTTCGAAGGGCGTGAAGAAGCTCGTTCGCACCGGGAAGCCGCCACTGCGGTCATCCAGGGCGTCGGGATCGGGAGCATCGGCCGGCAGCGCCAGCTGATAATCGATGCCGTCCTCGCCGTCCTTGTGAAACGACGACGACATCGAGAAGATGGCTTCGCCCTTTTGCATCGCCGTGACGTTGCGGGTGGTGAACGACCGACCGTCGCGAATGCGATCGACGTGGAAGATCATCGGCACGCCGGGCTGTCCAGGTCGCAGAAAGTACGCGTGCAACGAGTGGATGCGGTGAGCTACGTCTACCGTTGCCATGGCCGCCCGCAGGGCTTGGCTGGCCACGAGGCCACCGAACACTCGTCCGCCCGGCCACGTGTTCGGATTGTGACCTCGGTAGAGGTTGACGTCGAGCTCTTCGAGGTCGAGGAGGCGGACGAGGCGCGCGACGGCCTCGACCGAACCCTCTTCCTCGCTCAACGACCCTCGAACTTGGGCGGGCGCTTCTCCAAGAACGAGGCCATTCCCTCTTTGAAGTCCTTGCTGCGGAAGAGCGGGAGGAGCTGAAGGTACACACGGTCGACGTGCTCGTCGAAAGGCTCGCCGAGGCCCATGCGCATCATCCGCTTGCTGGCCCGGATGGCCAGCGGCGCGTTGGCGGCGATCTCTCCGGCCAGCGACATCGCCTCGTCCATCAGCGCGTCGTCGGGAACAACCGAGTTCACCAGTCCCCACTCGAGACACTCGGCCGCCAAGAGCGTCCGGCCGGTGAAGATCAGCTCTGAGGCCTTCGCCCAGCCGATCATGCGGGGCAGGAACCACGTGCCGCCGCTCTCGGGCAGGACGCCCCGCTTGGTGAAGGCGGCGGCCAACTTGGCGCTCTCGCCGGCGATGCGGATGTCGCATCCGAGGGCCATGTCCATGCCGTAACCCGCGGCTCCCCCGTTCAGCGCGCAGATGGTCGGGGTGTCGATGTTGTGGAGGACGTTGGGCGGCGAGTTGCGCAGGTCGAACTCGACGAACCCAGCGCCCCCTCCGCTGCCGATGCCGGAACCCTGGGTGGCGTCTTGCAGGTCGAGGCCAGCGCAGAATCCGCGGCCGGCTCCGGTGAGGACGATGACCCGCACCTGGCGGTCGGCGTCGGCCTCGAGCAGTCGCGCGGAGAGCTGACGCAGCATCGGACCGGAGATGGCGTTCAAGCGGTCTGGTCGGTTCAGGGTGATGACGGCGACGCCGTCGATGACCTCGGACCGGACGGGGGCGGTGTCGTCAGGAGGCGACATCAGACGGCCACGACGTCGAGCACGCGACGGGCGAAATCCTTGGATCCGGATTCGAGCTCGTTCCGGCGGATGGCCATGCCGCCGATGACGTCG
This sequence comes from Acidimicrobiales bacterium, assembly GCA_046596815.1. Taxonomy (GTDB): domain Bacteria; phylum Actinomycetota; class Acidimicrobiia; order Acidimicrobiales; family CADCTF01; genus DATLED01. Next base: position 6,413 of record JBKJLU010000077.1, read on the forward strand.
GCGCCACGGTCCTCCATCATCGTCACCATCTTCTCGAGCACCTTCCCCTGGTCGATGGCATAGGTGCAGAACACGGCGCACCGCTTGCCCTGGATGTACGGGAGCTTGCGTAGACGGCCGGCCCGCCCCGGTCGCTGTCCGACGAAGAACAGCCCGTCGGTCCACGACCCGACGACCACGAGGTCGGCCTCGGCCAGCGCCTGGAAGTTGATGGCGGTGATCGGCACCAGGGTCACGGCCATGCCGCCGCGATTGAGCTCGGTGGCGATGTGCATGGCGGCCTTCCTGGTGTTGCCCGTCAGGCTCTCATAGATGACGACGGCCTTCATTGGCGACGTTCTATCAGTCGCGGGTCAGGGTGCGACCGACCACCACCAGCATGACCACGAGGACGGCCACGCCGACCGCCGTCAGCCAGGGTCCGGCGCTCTTGTAGGCCTCGCCCAGCACGTAGCCGGCGATCATGACCTCGGCGATGCCCACGACCGCTCCGGCGGCGTCGGCCGGGAGGAATTTGCGGGACTCCATCTCCGATGCGCCGGCGGCCGCCCCCAACAACGACGAGGGGAAGCTGGCCAGGCGTCCGAGGAAGATCAACCGGGCGCCCTTCTTGTCGAGGACGGAGCACAGCTTCTTGATCTTCGTCGTCGGCAGCAGCTTGTCGGCCAGCTTGGGAAGGCCCTCGCCCTCTCGGATCTCCTCGCCGTAGGCCCGACCGAGGTAGAAGAACTGCCACACCGAGAGCACAGCGATCGGAAGAGCGGCGAGCACGACCACGAGCGGGTTGACGTCGCCCTGGCGGATGAAGAACCCGGCCGCCAGCAACACCTCCTTGGTGGGCCGCAGCAGCACCAGCACCACGAAGTGCTCCTTGTAGAGGAACGGCGCCAGCGGGATGGCGATGATGCCGAGCACCGCCCGCAGGCCCGCCAGCCAGAGCAGGGGGGTCCGCAGTTGCTGAACGCGGGTTTTCGTGGTCATGAACGGGGAATACCCATCTGCGTGCGGGCCATCCCACCTTCCTTCCTCAACCGTCTCCATCCCGAACAACGATTCGGCCTGCGCCTCACCCTCTTCGGCGTTGCGTTGGTGCTGGTGACACTGCCGTTCACGTACCTCTTGTTCCAGGTTGTCCAAGATGGTCCTTTCACCCGATTCGACACCCGGATCGCCCGAGAGCTGAACGAATGGGTGGTGGGCCACCCGTTGTTCATCGATGTCCTGCACGCCATCAGTCTGTTGGGGAAGCCGCTCTGGCTGGGTATCGCCGCCGGCGCCGGAGGGTTGTTCGTCTTCGTGCGAGGCCGTCGGCGCCTTGCCGTCTTCCTGGCCTTCACCATCATCGGCGGTGGCCTCGTCGACTCGGCCGTGAAGATCGCCGTGAACCGGCCTCGGCCGGATGTCGGGACCCCCTTGGCCCACGCATTCGGGAAGAGTTTCCCCTCCGGCCACACCATGTCGTCGACCATCGCCTACGGGGCCCTCCTCCTGGTGTTCCTGCCGGCCATCCCCCGGGCCTGGCGTTGGTTTGCGTTCGCCGGAACGGCCGTGCTGATCGGGGTCATCGGTGGGAGCCGGCTCTTCCTGGGCGTCCATTTCGTCAGCGACGTCATCGGCGGTCTCGTCCTCGGGCTGGCCTGGCTCTCCGGATCGGCGGCCATCTTCACGATCTGGCGGACGGAGCGGGGGGCCCCCGCAGTGCCGGTCATCGAGGGTCTCGAGCCGGAGGCCGAGTCGGACCTCAAGGTCACGACCTCTTGAGCCTCGGCGTGACGCATGTCTCCTTGACGGGTTACGGGCAGTAACATTACTGTAGGTAACAGATCCAGCCGGGCACATGCCCGCCCCGCTCTGAGGAGAACGTCGCCATGGCCATCGCCGTCGCCGACCGCATCGAACGCCTGAACACCGCATCCGCCCGTCGGGTCATCGACCCCGACGTCGAGCCCGACCTCACCGGTCACGTCGGGGACGGTCAACTCCTTCCCGACGAGCTCCTCACGGTCGCCGGTCTCGACCTCGACCTCACGGCCGAGCAGAAGCGCATCATCTCCCGCGAGGAGATCGCCTCCATCACCGAAGCCGGTGTGCGCTTCGAGGCCGTGCTCACCGCCGGGTTTGCGTTGCAGATCGCCAACTGCGAGTCGGTCAAGGACCCCCGCATCGTGTATCTCCTGCACGAGATCGGTGAAGAGAGCCGGCACTCCCGCCTCTTCGTTCGCCTGTTCGAGCAGCTCGATTCCAAGGCGAAGAACCCGATCAGCGGACGCATCGCCGACCGGCTCATGCGCCGTGGCACCCGCCGGATCATCAGCCTGCCGAGCCTGCTCTACACCTTGGTCCTGGCCGGCGAAGAGATCCCCGACCTCTTCCAGAAGAAGGCCAGCGAGCACCCGGAGACCGACCCGTTCCTCCGGGCCGTCAACAAGTACCACCGCCTCGAAGAGGCCCGTCACCTCTCGTTCGCCCGGGCCTTGCTGCCGGAGATCTGGGGGAAGGCGACGTTGGCCGAGAAGGTCGCCGTCCGCCGCTTCGCCCCCTGGGTGATCAGGGGCATGTTCGAGACGATCGTGCATCCCGGCGTCTACACCGCCGCCGGCCTGCCCGGTTGGGCGACCTGGAAGGCCGTCAACGCCACCCCCGAGCGCATCGCCTTCCGCCACGAGGCCATCCGCCCCGTGCTCAAGGCCCTCGTCGAGGCCGGAATCTTCGCCCCCGGCAAGATCAACAAGCGCTGGCAGAAGCTGTGCGGCGTCGACGCCGCCGGCCAGCCCGTCGCTCAGCTCGTCGCCGCCTGATCGACTTCGGTGAGCGGAAGTGGTCGCCACTTCCGCTCCCGAAGCAACGTTCGGCAGCCAAAAGCGCTCAACAAACCGACGGCGGCGAGCGCCGTCATTGGGCCGGAGGTGGACGGTCCCGTCGCCGGCAGTCGTCCGCCGGCCGCCCGGGTCGGGAACGCGCCCTGCGTTCCGCCGGAACTGCTCCCTGCGCCGGCCTGGCTCTCGTCGAATTGGCTCTCGGATGAGGATCCGGGGACGGTGAGGGTGGCGGCCCGTACCCCGCCGCACGGCGACCCGAGGGTGTGGCGCAGGAAGAAGTCGTAGCCGGCGGTGGTGATGTCGGGGCCGATGGGATCGGTGAACGTGCCCGCGGGGTCCCCGGCCGGATAGTCGTGGCTGAGGCCCTGCACGATCCAGAAGTCGACGACGTCGCAACCCTTACGGTCGGCGTGGTGCTCGATCGAATAGGGGTAGCTCTTGGCGCCGAGGAGCGCACCGGCGCACGGATACTGGCGGTTGCGCACACACGGGTCGCCGACCTTGCCCACACCTGCCAACGCCGACGCGTCGAAGCCGACGTGCTCGACCTTCGTGGGCACGGGCGAGATCGACTGGTTGGCGGCGCCGTCGTCGGCCAAGTCATTGGTGCCGACCCATTGCCTGGCCATGGTCTCGCCCAAGGCGAAGTCGTTGAGCGGATCAGCGGTGCCCTGCACGAGGTAGGCGGGCATCACCCGGGCCTGCGGACCCATGGCCCGGTGAGCCAGTGCGCCGGTCACGTCCGCGCACGTCGAGTATGCGCAACCGGCGAAGCCGCTCACCGCCGCGAACACATCCGGATAGGTGGCGCCCAGGATCATCGCCATGTCGGCCCCGGCCGAGATGCCCATGACGTAGACGCGCGAAGCGTCGGCACCGGTAGCCGCCAACACGGCGCGAGTGATGCCGGCGATGACCGCCGGCTCGCCCGCACCGCGCGACTGATGGGCCGCCTCGAACCAGTTCCAGCAGTTGATGCCGTTGGCCGTCACCGGTTGCTCGGGGAACACGACCACGAAGTCCCGCTTCTCGGCCAACTCGGTCCAGCGGGTGCCGATGGCCGCGTCCTTGGCCGTCTGGTTGCACCCGTGCAGGAACACGACCAGCGGCCTGGCCCCACCGGC
>JBKJLU010000275.1:0-7742 GCA_046596815.1 Acidimicrobiales bacterium
CGACCTTCTGACCCTTGACGTAGAGGCTGAAGGCGGCGCCGACCTCGCCGTGGTTGGCGAAGTTGGCGGCGAAGGCGTCGCCGACCTTCTCGAAGCCCGACGCCACTTCACCGTGGATCTCGACTTCCCCGCCAGCGGCCGGCGCTACCACGCGTACGCCTCCGGAGCGGTGCCGCCGGGACCGGGGAAGATCTCGTCGAGTTGGGCCATGACCTCGGGCTCGAGGGTGATCGACAACGCCTTCATCGGGCCATCGAGCTGGTCGAGGGTGCGGGGACCGATGATGGGTGCCGTCACGATCGGGTTGGCCAGCAACCAGGCCAGGGCGACGTCGGCCGGCTGCTCGCCGATCTCGGCACACAGCGACTCCCACTTCTCCAGCTGCGGTCGCATCTTCTCGACCCGCTTGTCGAAGGCCTCGCCGCTGCGGCGCCCATCGGTGCCGCCGTCGAGGACACCGCCGAGCACGCCGCCCGACAGGGGGCTCCAGGGAATGACCCCCATCCCGTAGTCCGCGCACGCCGGCAGCACCTCGAGCTCGACCGTGCGGGCCGCCAGGTTGTAGAGGCTCTGCTCGGACACGAGGCCGAGGGAGTTGCGACGAGCAGCCGCTTCGTTGGCCTTGGCGATGTGCCATCCGGCGAAGTTGCTGCTGCCGACGTAGATGACCTTGCCCTGGGTGACGAGCAGGTCCATGGCCTGCCAGATCTCCTCCCACGGCGTGGCCCGGTCGATGTGATGCATCTGATAGATGTCGATGTGATCGGTCTGCAGGCGGCGGAGGCTGTCCTCGCAGGCCTGACGGATGTGCAGCGCCGACAGCCGGTTGGTGTTGGGCCACGGATCGCGCCCGCCGTAGACCTTGGTGGCGAGGACGACCTTCTCCCGTCGACCCCCGCCCTGGGCGAACCACCGGCCGATGATCTGCTCGGTCTCTCCCCCGCCGTACCCGTTGGCGGTGTCGTAGAAGTTGATCTCCAGCTCGAGCGCCTTGTCCATGATGGCGAACGCCTCGTCCTGCGCCGTACGCGGGCCGAAGTTCATGGTGCCAAGACAGAGCGGGCTGACTTTGAGGCCGGTGCGGCCGAGTTGGCGGTAGTCCATCGTCATATTGCGGACCCTACCGGCGGTTGACCTCGTTCCACGGGCCGGCATCGGCGCGCGGCTCCTTCGGCAGGCCCAGTACGCGCTCGCCGATGATGTTGCGCTGCACCTGCGATGTCCCGGCGTAGATGGTGCCGGGACGGGCCCCGAGGAACGAACGTACGGCCGCCGCCGACGACATCTCTGAACCGGCGAACGCCTGCAACGACGAACCGCCGGTGTCGCCGGTCGGTGCCATGGCATCAGCGCCGAGGATGTCGAGGGCGAGTTCGGTCACGAGCTTGTGGTATTCGCTCCAGAAGAGCTTGATGATCGACGCTTCCGGACCCGTCTTCTGCCCGGCGAGGGCGTTGGTGAGCGACCGCATCCCGAGGTACCGGATGACCTCGACCTGCGAGTGGGCCCATGCCAGACGCTGACGGATCAGGGGGTCGGTGTTCTTGCCTCGGGCCTTGGCCAGATCGATGATGCGGTCGAGTTCCTTGCGGTACCCGATCGACAGCACCGTCGAGCGCCCACCGCGCTCGAAGCCGAGCAAGGTGTTGGCCACCGTCCATCCGTTGTTGACCTCGCCCACGACATTCGCTTTGTCGGTACGGGCGTCGGTGAAGAAGACCTCGTTGAAGAGTGCGTCGCCCGTCATCTCGCGAATCGGACGCACCTCGACACCCGGCTGGTCCATGGGGACGAGTAGGAAGGTGATACCGGTGTGCTTCGGCGCGTCAGGAGCCGTGCGGGTGAGCACGAAGATCCAGTTGGCGGTGTGGCCGGCCGAGGTCCAGATCTTCTGGCCGTTGACGACCCACTCGTCACCATCGAGCATCGCCTTCGTGGCGATGTTGGCGAGGTCGCTGCCGGCATCGGGCTCGGAATAGCCCTGGCACCACTTGTCCTCGCCTGAGATGATGCGGGGCAGAAAGTGGCGCTTCTGCTCTTCCGTGCCCCACACGATGATCGTCGGGCCCACCATGCCGATGCCGAAGCCGTCGTTGCCCCCCTGGGTCGGCACGTCGGCCTTAGCGAATTCCTCGGCCAGGATCACCTGCTCGAGCGGTGTCAGGCCGGCGCCGCCATACTCCTTCGGCCAGGCGACGGCGAGGAGGCTGGCGCCGGCCAACGTGGCCCGCCACTCGTCGAGCCACGGTCCCCGCTGTTCCGACGGAAGTGCGCCGACGCCCTTCCATCCCGGCGGCAGGTGTTCGGCCAGAAACGCCCGGATCTTCTCTCGGTACTCCTCGGCCTCGGCGCTGTAGCTCGGATCCATGGCGTCCCCCTGCTCGGCTAGGTCGAGCGTAGGCGGGCCACCGTCCAGACGACTCCGCCGAGAACGATGAGCGCGAGTAACGCGGCGAGCCCTCGGCCGTAGTCACGCGGCAGGATCGAAGGGTTCGTCGAGATGCGGCCATATCCCCGTACGAACGGAAAGGCGAAGAGCGTCGTGATGGCGCCCACGATCAGCACCACCGCCAGCGGTGGGCGGAGTCGTCGGGGAGCGACCTTGGACACGATCGCTGCCACACCGAGCACGAGCGGCGCCACGACCAGGTCGTGGGCGATGGCGGCGCCGACCACGAAGAGCGCCAACTCGGACGGCTTCGTCTTGGCCGCGACTCCGAGCAGACCGAACACGCCGTAGACCATCACCGCTCCTCCGATGACGGTCCCGATCCAGAACGACTTCGGGTAGCCGCTCATCGGTGCACGACCAAGGCGTTGACCCACTTCGTCTGGAGCACGCCGGGGCGATTGGGGGCGATGAGTCGGAGGGGGAAACCGTGGTCCGGATGGAGCACGGCGCCGTTGATCCGCAGGGCCAACAAGGTGTCGGCGTCGATGAGGTGCGGTCGTCGCAGCGAGCTGCTGCGATAGGTGCCGCGTGGTTGCAGCGACTCGACGTCGACGGTCGTGCGGCGATCAACCCGGACGCCGACCATGTCGAGCAGCGTCCGCACCGGCACGCCTGTCCACCGCGCGTTGGCGCTCCATCCCTCGACGCAGGCGATGGGCAGAGTGACCTCTCGTTGCTTCATCCTGCGGAGATCGTCCAGCGTGAACGTCAACTCGGTGTCGACATCGCCCCGCAGGACGAGCCGGTACGCGTTCACGTCATCGATGAGATCGAGAACGTTCGCTCCCGACGCCGTCTTGTTGACCGGAATGCCTTGCGGTCCGACGTCCGGGGCCCTCGGCGCCAACAGCCCCAGGCGCGAGAGCGGGCTGAACGTCTGACCGATGGTGACGACGGTGAGCAGTCCGGAAGCGCCGGCGGCGGCGCCGATGAACTGCCGCCGACCGAGCCCACCTTGCGTTCTCGACGGCGCATCGGCAACGGGCTCTGGCTTCGAGGTCAACGCTTCACGCGCGACGTGGATCTTCGAACCGATGTGGGCCACGAGTCCGCCCATGGTGATCCACGCCGCCCAGTAGTGGGCGTACGGGAAGGCGAAGGTCCACGGGTACCAGCGGGCGATGTTGGCCGTTCCCGAGAACAGCAGGAAGAGGCTGCCGCCGACCAGGGGAAGGAGGCTCAGCCGTTCGATGGCGTGGGCGACGTTCCGGACCGCGGGCCACGTCCAGAAGTGCGGGTAGACAGCCCAGAGTTTGGCCAAGAGCAGCGGGATCGAGGCGATGCCCGCAGCAACGTGCAGTCCCTGGATCAACCGGTAGAGGCCAGCCGGACGGGCTGGCCAGACGAACCACGACGTCGGGTGCTGGATCAGCCAGGTGATGAGTCCCGTGGCGAAGCACAGGGTGAACGAGATCCCAAGAGCCGTACCGAGGATCGCAGCCGCCCGTGTGGAGTGCGTCGGGCTGGAGAAGCGCTCCTGCACCCCCTCCATGGTCCGGTCGATTACGGCGACGCCAGGAAGGCGAACCATCGTCCACCCCCTTGCCACGAGCGCACGACCCGCAGGTCAGCAGCAGCCGCCGTCGACGCGAGGCCGCCGATGCCCAGTCGACCCCAGGGAAACCACTCGCTGCGCGAGTGCCCGTCGTCGAGGCGAACCGTGAGCTGTTCGACGTGTACATCCGGGCCCTCGACCTCGACGGCGACGATGCCCTTGGGGGCGAGGAGCCGGGCGACACATCGCAACAACGTGACTGGATCGCCGCCGATCCCTACGTTGCCGTCGAGCAAGAGCGCGCCCCGCCATCGGCCGGCGGCCGGCACCCGGCCGAACACCGATCGCTCGATCACGACGGCACCCCGCGAGCGGGCGAGTGAGACCGCTGAGGGGGCGGCGTCGATGCCCATGGCTACGACACCCCGCCGGTTGAGTGCGAGGACGTGCCGACCGGGACCACAGCCGATGTCGAGGATCGGACCGTCCATGGCATCGAGGAGGTCGTCCTCCTCCGACGTGGGTGTGTCGTACCACCGGTCGACGGCGAACTCGAGCGCATCGCCGCCGAGCGTCTCGAGGCACAGTGTCACTGCGCCACCGCCTGCTGCGCGCGCAACGTGCGGGCAAACTGCGTCGCGGGCGCGCCGGCCGCGACCTGGGCGGCATCGGCGATGGTGTCCACATCAGTAAGAACGGGCAGGTCACCAATGCGCAGTCCGAGTCGTCGGAGTTGGGCCCGTTGACGAGCACCGGTCGTTCCGTCGCTCATGGGGACACCCGCGAACACCTGCGGATCGGGCCGGTGCAATCCGATGGCCCACCACCCGCCGTCCGTGGCAGCTCCGAGCACGGCGTCGATGCCCGGTCGATGGAGATGGTCGAGGGCGGACTCGAGCAACGCCGGAGTGACTTGGGGAGTGTCCATACCGATCTGCAGGCCGGGTCCGTCGGCGTCCGACCAGGCATTCGCGAGCCGTTCCGCCAGTCCCTCGCCTCTCTGCGCGATCACATCGAATCCCGCCGGGATCCACTCCCCAATGGGCCCATCCAGTGCCAACACGTGGCGGACATCGAGGGAGGCGACGGCCCGCAGCGTGTCGGCGAGTGCGGCCGCCGCGAGTTCGGCGGCTTCGGCGAAGGTGCACGGCGGGCAGAGGCGCGTTTTCACACGACCAGGGACAGGCGACTTGGCGATGACGAGCACGTGGGTTCCGTTCACAACACGCCGGCCATGTCTCGCACCGCGCGCAACGTGCCCCGAACCGTTCCGGTCACCTTCGACCGGCCCGATCTGGCGTGGTAGTCGACGGACACCTCGTCTATCCGCCATCCCGCGTCGGCGGCGCGAAGCACCATCTCCAGAGGCCAACCGAAGCGCCGGTCTTGCATGCCGAGTGCGAGGAGTTCCTGACGGCGCATTGCCCGCATCGGGCCGAGATCCGACAGCTGGAGACCCGTCCGGCGGCGAAGCTCCCACGCCAGAGCGCGGTTGGCCAACCGGGCGTGCGCGGGCCACGCCCCCTTGGCGACAGGGCGGCGGGCCGCCATCACGAGGTCGGCGTCGTCGCGAAGCACAGGCTCGGCCACGAGCGGGAGGTCGGAAGGATCCAGCGAGCCGTCGGCGTCGCAAAAGCACACGACGTCATCGGTGGCGGCTTCGAGGCCCGCCCAGCAAGCCGAACCGAATCCCAGAATCGGCTCGTGGATGACGAGGGCCCCGAGTTCGCGGGCGATGTCACCCGATCCGTCCGTCGACCCATTGTCAACGACGATCGGGCGGTACGACGGAGGAAACCGGGCCAACACCCAGGGCAGAGCGGTGGCCTCGTTGAGCACGGGCAGGACGACGTCGGGCACGAAGGTTGACCGTACCGATCGATGCCGAACAAAGCACCGGGATCCGCCTTACGAATTCCGAAACTCCACGGGCCCAGCCGTGGATTGGGGCAAGGTCGCCCGTACGGTTGCACCGTATGCAACTGCAGGTTCCGGACCTTCGTCGCAACGTGGCGCCACTTCTCGCCGTTGGCGGCGTGGTGGTGGGCGGACTCGTGGCTGCCGCGTGGGGTCGGGTCATCGTCGCAGGTGATCCGCTCATCCACGTGAACGCTCCGCCGCTCGTCGGCACGTGGGTACGCACCGAGCCCAACGTTCGTTTCTGGGCACCCGTCCTCGTCGCCGCCGTCGTCATCGCCTTCGGCCCGGTCGCCGCCCGTCGACTCAACTGGGTGGTGCTGACCTTGTCGACGGCAACGGCCGGCCTCGTCTGGGCCGTGAGCCTGGCGGTCACCGATGGCTGGCCCCGGCTCTGGTCGCCGTTGACGTCGAAGTACGAGTACCTCGCCGCCGTCCCTGCCGTCGAGGCGGCCGGAGGCACTGGCGCGTTCCTCCGAACATTCGTCGACCGCCTCTCGACCTATCCGACCCACGTACGGGGTCACCCACCCGGACTCGTCGTCGCTTTCCAAGGCTTGGACGCCGTCGGACTCGGCGGACCCCGGTGGGCCGCCGCCATGGTGTTGACGATGGCAGCGTCGGGTTCGGTCGCCGTGCTCTTGACGGTGCGCAGTGTGGCGGGCGCGGCCACGGCTCGGAGACTGGCGCCTTTCCTGGTGCTGGTACCCGCAGCCGTCTGGACGGCGACCTCGGGCGACGCCCTGTTCGCCGGCGTCGGCTGCTGGGCCGTACTGGTCGGCGTCCTGGCCACGTCGCCGTCGGCGTCGCCGCTCCGCACCCGGTCACTGCTCGCCGTGGCCGGCGTGCTCTTCGCCGTCCTCGCACTGCTGTCGTACGGTCTCGTCTTGTTGGCGCTCATTCCGATGGCGGTAGCGGCGCATCGGCGGCGTGTCGCTGCGATGATCGCCGTCGGCGGTGTCGCCCTGGCCGTGCTCGTCGTGGTCGGCGCCACCACCGGGTTCTGGTGGAGCGAAGGCCTGATGGCAACAAGGGCGCAACAGCTCGCGGGTGTCGCCCCTCGGCGGCCGTACGGCTACTTCGTGTTCGGGAACCTGGCCGCCCTGGCGGTAGCCGGCGGGCCGGCGATGGTGGGCGGACTGGCCCTCGTTCGCCGGCAGGCAGAGGCCGTGCTGGTCGCAGGTGCCGCAGCGGTCATCGCCGTCGCCGACCTTTCGGGGTTGAGCAAGGGCGAGGTCGAGCGCATCTGGTTGCCGTTCGTCCCCTGGCTCGTCGTCGCTGCGGCGGCGCTACCGAGGTCGCGACCGTGGCTCACCGCGAGTGCCGTCCTCGCCATCTCGGTCCAGCTCTGCCTCCGGACACCGTGGTGACCACAACGCCGCCGTTCGTGCTGGTGGTCGACGACGATCCGAACGTGGTCGAGGTGCTGTGCCGCTACCTCGAGCGCGAGGGCTACCGGGTGGCGTCGGCCGGCGACGGCAACGTTGCGCTCGAGATGGCGCTCGACCTGCTGCCCGATCTCGTCGTCCTCGACCTCATGCTGCCTGGCATGGACGGCCTCGAGGTCTGCCGCCGGTTGCGTCAGGTGGCACCGATTCCCGTCATCATGCTGACGGCCAGAGGTGACGAGAGTGACCGTCTCGTCGGCCTCGAACTCGGCGCCGACGACTACGTCTCCAAGCCGTTCTCACCACGAGAGGTCGTCGCCCGGGTAAAGGCCGTACTTCGTCGGGCGTCGCAGGCTCCGGTCGTCGCCACCGACGTCGGGCCCCTCGTGGCGCGTGACTTGGTCGTCGACGCCCGATCGCGGGAGTGCCGCCTCGGAGGCCGCCTGGTGACCTTGACGGCGAGGGAATTCGATCTTCTCGTCTTCCTCAT
>JBKJLU010000287.1:0-5199 GCA_046596815.1 Acidimicrobiales bacterium
CGCCGTCGGACGGCTGGTCGTCGACCCCACCCACAACTCGCTGATCGCCGACTACTACCCGCCCGAGCACCGCACCAAGGTCTACGGCTTCCACCGGGCCGCCAACTCCGTCGGCCAGATCATCGGCCCGCTCTTCGGTGGCCTGATCGCCGCCGCCATCGGCTTCCGGGCGCCGTTCCTGATCTTCCCCCTCATCACCGCCGTGGCCGTGTTCTTCGCCGTGGTCAAGCTGCGCGAGCCCGTGCGCGGACGTTACGAGCGGCTCTCGATGGGCGCCACCGACGAGGTCGCCGACACCGAAGAGACCGCTCCTTCGTTCAGTGAGAGTTGGCGCATCTGCAACCAGGTCAAGACCCTTCGCCGCATCTGGCTGTCGCTGCCCTTCCTGGCCACCGCCCTCATCGGCCTGGGCTCGCTGACGTCGGTGTACTACGAGGACGTGTTCGGGCTCGACGAAGCCCAACGCGGCTTGATCGCGGCACTGGCCGAACCCTTCCAGTTGGTCGGGATCCTCGTCGGCATCCCGCTGGCCAACAAGCTCTTCCAACGCAGTCCTGGACTGGTGCTGCGCTTCATCGCCGTGCTCGGCATCCTCAGCGGCATCTTCCTCGGCCTCTTCGCCTTCGCCCCGAACGTGCCCACGGCGATCGTGTTGAACATTCTGGCCTCGAGCGTGCTCGGCGCCCTCGGCCCGGGCATCACCTCGGTGCTCTCCCTCGCCATCCCGCCCCGGGCCCGTGGCCTCGGCTTCTCCATCGGGGCGCTCTACATCATTCCGGGCTTCCTGATCCTGGTGATCATCGGCGGTTTCGCCGACTCCATCGGCATCCGGGGCGCCCTGCTCGTGCTTCTCCCCGTGTTCCTGATCGGGGCGTTCATCATCGCGTCGGCGGGTTCGTTCGTGGAGTCCGACATCCAGAAGGTGCGGGCCTCGGCCTTCGCCCAGGCCGAGGTACTGGCGGCCCGCCGCGCCGGCAAGGCCAAGCTGCTCCTGGTCAAGGATCTCGACGTCGGCTATTCGGGCGTGCAGGTGCTGTTCAAGGTCAACTTCGAGGTCGACGAAGGCGAGATCATCGCCCTCCTCGGCACCAACGGCGCCGGCAAGTCGACGCTGCTCAGGGCCATCTCCGGGCTCAACGAAGCGTCGTCGGGCGCCATCATCTTCGACGGCACCGACATGACCTACGCACCGCCCCAGGAGGTCGCCGCCCGCGGTGTCATCCAGGTTCCCGGCGGCAAGGGCGTGTTCCCGACGCTCACCGTGGAAGAGAACCTGCGCATCGCCGGCTGGCTCTACCGCAAGGAGACGGAGTACCTCAAGGAAGCGACCGAGCAGGTGCTCGAGTACTTCCCCATCCTGCGCGAACGCTGGGACCAGCCCGCTGGCAACATGTCCGGTGGCGAGCAGCAGATGCTCACCCTCGGCCAGGCCTTCATCGCCAAGCCCAAGTTGCTCATGATCGACGAGCTGTCGCTCGGACTGGCGCCGATCATCGTCGAGCAGCTGCTCAAGATCGTGCGAGCCATCCGCGACAACGGCACCACGATCATCCTCGTCGAGCAGTCGGTGAACGTCGCCCTCACCGTGGCCGAGACCGCCTTCTTCATGGAGAAGGGCGAGATCCGCTACAAGGGCCCGACGAAAGAGCTGCTCGAGCGGCCCGACGTCCTGCGGTCGGTGTTCCTCGAGGGCGTCGGCGCCATGGGCGGCGAGGAAGGGGCGGCCGCTGCCGACGAGGCCGATGCCACGTCGGGCAAGACCAAGACCCCCGCCGTCTCCAAGAAGGCGGCGCGCGAGGCCAAGAACCTCGAGGATGGTCCGGTCGTCCTCGAGACCAGGGGATTGTCGAAGCGGTTCGGCGGCATCGCCGCCACCAACGACGTGTCGTTCACCCTCCACGACAACGAGATCGTCGGCTTCATCGGCCCGAACGGTGCCGGCAAGACCACGCTCTTCGACGAGATCTCGGGCTTTCTGCCCCTCGACGCCGGCGCCATCTACCTCGATGGCGAAGACGTCACGTTCCTCTCCCCCGACGGTCGGGCCCGTCGGGGCCTCGGCCGGTCGTTCCAGGACGCCCGCCTCTTCCCGGCGCTCACCGTCGTCGAGACCATCGCCATCTCCCTCGAACGCGTCGTCGACGTGCGTGACCCGATCGCCGCGGGGCTGAACCTGCCGGCGGTCACCGAGTCCGAGGCGAAGATCTCCGAAAAGGTCGAAGAGCTCATCGAGCTCATGGGCCTCAACGCCTTCGCCGACAAGTTCATCTCCGAGCTCTCCACCGGCTCGCGCCGCATCGTCGACCTGGCTTGCATCCTCGGCCACGGCCCGAAGGTCATCCTCTTCGACGAGCCGTCGTCGGGCATCGCCCAGAAGGAGACCGAGGCCTTGGGCCCACTCCTCCTCCGCATTCGTGAGAATACGGGGGCGAGCTTGCTCGTCATTGAACATGACATGCCGCTCATCACCTCGATCTCCGACCGGATGGTCGCCCTCGATCTCGGTACGGTCGTCACCATCGGACCACCGAACGAGGTCATCAACCACCCGCAGGTCGTGTCGTCCTACCTGGGCGGCAGCGAAGAGATCATCGCTCGCTCCGGCGGCGGCGCATCCGTCGACGCCGGGGCCGCCAAGACCAATGGCAATGGCAACGGCAGCGGCACGCGCCCGCGGCGGTCCCGCCGTAGCGCCGCCGCCGTCCAAGACGACTCCACCACTCCTACCGCGACACTCACGAAGGACTGAGCCCCACCATGCGCAACTGGCAGAACGTCACGCTTGCCGACTTCACGGCAAATCTGAAGAGGTACCGGCCTTTCCTGGCCCTCGGCCTTGCCGTGTTCCTCCTCATCGCCTTCCTCCCCGGCAACCCTGGTACCGGCACCGATCTGTCGGCCACCGGCCCGACGCCGACGGCCGGCCAGGAGGTCGTCGCCGGCGGAGACGAAACGGCGACCACCGACGACACCGCCGTCACTGACGCCGCGGCTGTCGAGGGCGCGGCGGCCGCCGGAGGGGCCACGACCGCCGGCGGAACCGCCCGATCCACGGCTACCGGCACGGCCAAGACCACGGCCGGGGGTGCTCCTGTTGCGGGCGGCGCCACCGCCGGCGCCGCGCCCACGGGTGGCGGCGCTGGTGCAACCGGTGCACCGTTGGCCACCGCCGCCGGTGTCGGCGCTGACTGCGACACCGCCACCGGCCGCATCAAGGTGCCCACCAAGTTCGCCCCGCCGTGCATGCCCGTCTTCTCCGGCAACAACGGTGGGGCCACGTCGCCCCAAGGCGTGAGCGCCGAATCCATCACGGTCGTCGTGTACCGCGGCAAGGCCAACCCGGCCACGACCGCCGCCCTCAAGGCCGCCGGCGCGGCCGACGACGAGCAGCCAACCCGCGACACCATCAAGGCCTACTTCGACTACTTCGGGAAGCACTACGAGACCTACGGGCGCAAGGTCAACCTCCTCTTCAAGGACGGCACGGCCGAGAGCACCGATGACGCCGCCGCCAAGGCCGACGCCATCGACATCGCCACCCGCTTGAAGGCCTTCGCAGTCATCGGCGACCCCAACAACGCCTACGTCGACGAACTCGTTGCCCGCAAGGTGCTGTGCGTGTGCACCACGTCGCAGCCGCAGGACTTCTACGAGAAGCGCTCGCCGTACGCCGGCTACACCACGCTGATGTCGTCGACCCAGGGCTATCTGCATCGCGCCGAGTACGTCGGCAAGCGTCTGGCCGGCCGCAAGGCCCAGTTCGCCGGCGACGCCGCTTTGAAGGTCAAGGACCGGGCGTTCGCACTGCTCTACTTCGAGACCCCCGACCGGGCCTACGAGTCCGGGGCGAAGTTCTTCGAGGCCCAGCTCAAGGACCTGTACGGCGTCTCCCTGCTCGAGAACCTCCCGTTCACCGGCGCCGTCGGCCCTGGCGCCGACCCGAACAAGACGCAGGCTCAGGCCGGACCGATCATCCAGAAGCTCAAGGACCGCGGCGTCACCAGCGTCGTCTTCTCCGGCGACCCCCTGACTCCGGCCATCTTCACCAAGGAAGCGACCAAGCAGGGGTATCAGCCGGAGTGGATCATCAGCGGGTCGGCCCTCACCGACACGGCTCTGTTCGCCCGCACCTACGACCAGGCCCAATGGTCGAACGCCTTCGGCATCTCCTTCCTGGTGGCCCGCACGCCTCCCGAGCTCGGAGACGCCTTCAACCTCTACAACTGGCATCGCGGCACCAAGGGCGAGAAGCCGCCGGCCGGCAACACCTACGGGACGATCTACGCCCCCATCTTCAGCCTCTTCACCGCCATCCACATGGCCGGGCCGAACCTGAACCCGGCCACGTTCCAGGGTGGTCTGTTCAACTACCCGGTCTCGGGCGGTGGCCTCACGCTTCCGACGCTGTCCTTCGGGGACCACGGCGTCTGGCCGAAGGACGTGGTCGCCAAGGACCTCACGGCCTACGACGACGTCACCGAGATCTGGTGGGATCCGCTCGAGCCCGGGCCCGACGAGGTCGGTAACCGCGCCGCCGGCATGTACCGCTACGTCGACGGAGGCGTGCGTTACCTTCCCGGCAAGCATCCGAAGACCGATCCGAAGGTCTTCAACAAGGCAGGGACGTCGGTGATCTACGGCGAAGTTCCGCCGGGCGACAAGGCACCGGACTACCCGCACCAGGCGCACTCGTAGCGCTGAGCACCAGCATGTAGCACCGCAAAGGATCGAACTCGGATCCGAGGGGCCGGACATCCCGGCTCCTCGGAGCGGGTCAATGGACTGGGGGGTCCTGATGCAATCGAATTGGCGTGACGTCACCCTTGGCGATGTGGGGCGGGGGGTGGCTCGTTATCGACCGTTCCTGGCGTTGGCCGCCGCCGGCTTCCTGCTGGTCGCCGTGTTCCCCGGCGTCTCCAACGATGACGTCGACAACGTCGCGGCAACCGCTCCACCGGGTGGAGCCACCGTGACCGAGGCTCCGATCGGCGGGGATGCCGCCGTCGACACCTTGGCTCCCGGCAGCGCGGAACCGGCGGTCGAAGCCGCCGCGTCCGGCACGGTTGCGGCAGGGGCGGGTCCGGTGCGCGGCACAGCTGGAGGTACGGCGGCCAAGCCCGGGCAGTTGAAGTCCGGCGACCCGACGGGTACGCCAGACGGACGAGCCAACGCCACCGAGACCGGGGGCTCGGGCGCGCT
>JBKJLU010000342.1:0-6101 GCA_046596815.1 Acidimicrobiales bacterium
GCTCGCCGGGGTGGCCCTCTTCCTCGGGCTGATCCTCGGCCCGCTCGCCGCCCCGACCGTCGCCACCGTTCGTGCGGGGGGCGTCAGCCGGGCCCTGGCCGAGCGGGACGCGGCACGCGGCAATCGATGACTGACCTGACTCCTCTGAAGGGATATTGCTGATGCGTCACGTCCGCCTGATCGGGCTGACCCTTGCCCTGTTGCTCGTCGCCGGAGCCTGCGGCCAGAAAGAAGGCGTCGCCCTCTCGGCCGGCGGCGGAGGGGTCGCCACGGGCGACCCGGAGGCCGTCACCGATACCGGCGCGGTTGCCGAGGTCGCCCCGGGCGAGGAGGTCCCGCTCGAAGGAGAGGCGGTTGCCGATCCTGGGGCGACGGATCCCGCCGCAGGAGGCACCGCCGGCGCGGCACCGGCCCCCGGGGCCGCCGCGAAACCGGCAGCCGGCACGGCGCCCAAGCCCGGGACGGCAGCGGGGGCAACGGCCCCCGCAGGTGCCACCGCCCCCTCCGGCGGAGGCACGGCCACGGCGTCGGCCCCCGCCGTCGGACCCAACGACAAGAACGGCGTCACCGACAAAGAGATCGTCATCGGCATCCACGCCCCGGTCACCGGCGCCGCCCCCTTCCCCCAGGCCACCTTCGAGGAAGGCAAGGAAGTCTTCTGGAAGGCCAAGGGCGCCATCAACGGCCGGACCGTCCGAGTCGAGTTCTTCGACGACCAGTTCAACCCGAGCCGCGCCGTCCAGGTGTGCCGTGAACTCGTCGAGTCGAAGAAGGTCTTCCTGCTCATCGGTGGCGGCGGGGCCGACCAGATCACCGCCTGCGCCAAGTACGCCAACCAGGTCGGCGTGCCGTACCTGTCGGCCGGCGTGAACCAGAGCGGACTCGAGGCCCTGAAAACCTATTTCGCCCTGTCACTCACCTACAGCCAGCAGTCGCCGATTCTCGCCCAGCTGGTGAAGAAGAAGCTCGCCAAGACCAAGGTCGGCATCCTGGTCGCCGACACTCCCTCGTTCTCCGACGCCCAGGCGAGCTTCACCAAGGCGGCGACGGAACAGGGCCTCGAGATCGTGTACAACGAGAAGATCAACAAGAACGCCTCCCAGAGCGAGACGTTGACGGCGGCCCAGGGCCTGCAGTCGAAGGGTGCCGAAGCCGTCTACGTGCTGACGGCCCCGACGGTCTTTCTGCAACTGGCGCAGCAGGCGACGGGACAGGGATACAACCCCCAGTACGTCGGGCCCGGCATCACCAGTGGCCTCAACACCGTGGCCAGCGTCGGGTGTCCTGGCATCGGCGAGGCCCGCTTCCTCTCGCCCTTCCCGCAGCTCGACGACCCCGCGGCCGCCGACTACCAAGCGGCCTACAACAAGCAGAACGCCAAGAACGGCGACGACATCGGCTTCGCCCTCTGGGGTCTGAGCTCGATCCTCGCCGAGATGTTCAAGGCCTCGGGTCAGGATCTCGGACGAGCCAAGTTCATCGGAACCCTCCAGAGCGGTCAGGCCTTCGCTGGTGGGGTGTATCCGGAGGCGAAGTACAGCCCCGGCAAGCCCTTCGGAGGCAGCGCAATGCATCTGCTCAAGGCGGACTGCGGCGGGCGGAAGTACCTCACCGAAGCCAAGAACGTCACCGGCTTCTAGGCGACTGGGATGGACCAACAGTTGTTACGGCGGGTGGGGTTCGGGGCGGGCATCTTCATCCTCACGACGCTCATCTTCATCCTGATCGGCCAAAAGCAGGCCCTCGTCATCGGCATCATCACCGGTGCGGCTTACGGACTGCTCGGCCTCGGGCTCGTGCTCATCTACAAATCGAGTGGGGTCTTCAACTTCGCCCAGGGTGAGTTCGGGACGGTGGCGGTCTTCGCTCTCTATCTCCTGCACTCGAGCGGCGTGCCCTACGTCTTCGCCCTCATCGGCTCGCTCGTCGTGGCCGTGCTCATGGGCCTGCTGGTCGAGCGGGTCATCGTGCGCCCGTTGTTCGACGCCCCCCGAGTCACTCTTCTGGTGGCGACGGCGGGAGTGTCGCTTCTCGCCGTCGGTGTCCAGATCTGGTTCGGCGAGGCCAAGCTGCGCAACATCGACCCGGCGCTGCCCCGCACCGACCGCCTTTCGCTTCTCGGTGTGCGCATCTCCGATCAGCGCATCCTGCTCATCGTCGTGCTCGTGATCCTGGCCGTCGTCCTCGCCTACTTCTTCAACCGCACGAACCTCGGTCTGGCCATCCTCGGCGCCAGTCAAGAGGCCACGGCCACCGAACTCGTCGGCATCAGCGTCCGTCGACTGTCCGGCTTCACGTGGGCCCTGGCCGCCCTGCTCGGGGGTCTGGCCGGCGTCATCGGCATCCCATCGGCCGGCAACACCTTCGGGCCAGGGGTGGTGACCGCCGGACTGTTGATTCCCGCATTCACCGCGGCCGTGCTCGGTGGGTTCACGAGCCTTCCGGGCGCGTTCCTCGGCGGGGCCATCGTCGGGGTTTCCCAGGCTCTCGCCACGTCGGCTGACTTCTTCGACTTCATCCCCGGCCAACCCGGCGTCGTGATCGCCTTCGTCCTGTTGGTCGGCGTGCTCTCGGTGCGCCCCAACGGGCTTCTCGGAAAGGCCTGACGTGGCTACTCGAGGAAAGGCCTGACATGGCGACCCGCGTGCCGCGAAGGGCGAAGCCGACGGAGGAGTCTGAGGTGGTCACGGCCGCTGATCCGCTGGCCGAAAGCGCCGCCACCGAGGCGGAGATGCTCGAGCAGGCCAGGGCCGAAGTGGCCAAGGACGCCGACTTCGAACCGTCAAAAGGCGGCTGGGTCGGCCGGGTGTCGGTCTACGTCTTCGTGGCCATCGTGGTGCTGGTCGTGCCCTCGACCCGTGAGGGGTTCGAGGTCAACATCTTCACCCAGGCCGTGGTGTTCGCCATCATCGGTCTGTCGCTCAACGTGCTCCTCGGCTACGTCGGGCAGATCTCCCTCGGACACCAGGCGTTCGTCGGCATCGGCGCCTTCACTTCGGCCTACATCGTCACGGTGCAGAAGCAGAGCTTCTTCGTCGCCGTGATCGTGGCCATGGCCGTTGGCGCCCTGCAGGCCCTCATCCTCGGTGGCGTGGCTCTGCGCATCAAGGGTCTCTACTTCGCCCTCATCACCCTGTCGTACGGGCTGGTGGCCGAGCAGAGCATCTTCCAGATCCAGTCCCTCACCGGCGGCGGCGCCGGCCAGACGGCCCCCAAGCCCACGGCCTTTGCCACCGACCTGCGCTACTACTACCTCTGCCTGGCTTTCCTGGGAGCGGTCATCTGGATCGATTTCCGGATGATGCGCACCAAGGGTGGTCGGGCGCTGCTGGCCCTGCGGGAGAACCCTCGGGTGGCATCGACCTTCGGCGTGAACGTGAAGGTCTTCACCCTCTTCGCCTTCGTCGTCGCCGGCGTCTTCGCCGGACTCGGCGGCGCCCTCCTGGCCCACAACGACACCTTTGTGGTGGCCGACATCTACAACTTCCGCCTCGCCCTCGTGTTCGTGATCATGACGGTCGTCGGTGGCCTCCGCAGCCGTACCGGCGTCATCATCGGTTCGGCCTTCTTCGCCCTCCTCGGCTTCTTCATCGAGAAGTTCCACTTCATCGAGGTCGCCCTGCGCAACATCCCGTTCGCTCCGACGCTGACCCCCCAGATTGCGCCCTTGGTCGTGGGTCCGCTTCTGCTGTTGCTGACCCTCACCCTCTATCCGGGTGGCATCGGCCAGCAGATCCGGCCCGTGCTGCGATGGCTCGGCGGCCACCGCTTCGACCTCCACGACCGTGGCGAGAAGGAGGTGCAGATCTCCGATGTCCGTGCTTGAGACACGAGGTTGTTCGATCCGCTTCGGTGGCGTGCAGGCGGCGCGCGACGTGAGCATCTCGGTGGGCGAGTGGGAGATCGTCGGCGTCATCGGCCCCAACGGGGCCGGCAAGACCACGACCTTCAACATGATCACCGGCTTCTACACACCCAACGACGGGTCGGTGTGGTTCAAGGGCGTCGACGTCACGGCGCTGCCGGTGCACGATCGCACGGCCCTGGGGATGGGGCGGACGTTCCAGAACGTCGGCCTCGTCAAAGGTTCGACGGTGCGGGAGAACCTGAAAACGGCCCAGCACCTGCAGGCCGAGTACGCCACCGTGGCCGGCATGATCGGGGTGCCCCGCACCTATTCGAGCGAACGCGAGCTGTCCCGTCGCGCTGACTCCCTCCTCGACATCCTCGGTCTTGGCGATCTTGCCGACACCCGCGTCGCCGGCCTGCCCTACGGCGTGCTCAAGCGGGTCGAGGTGGCCACCGTGCTCGCCACCGATCCGGAGGTGCTGTTGCTCGACGAGCCGTCGTCGGGCATGGGACCGGAAGAGGCCCACGCCCTCGGCGACACCCTGCTCGAGTTGCGCAAGGAGTTCGGCCTGTCGATCGTGATGATCGAGCACCACGTTCCGCTGGTGGTGCGGGTCTGCGATTACGTCTACTGCCTGAACTTCGGAGAGTTGCTGGCCGAGGGTAAGCCCGACGCCGTTCGCAACCATCCCGAGGTCGTACGGGCGTACCTGGGTGAGGACCCGGACGAAGTGGGAGCTGCCTGATGGCCGTCCTGGAGATCGAGGAACTGCGGGTCGGCTACGGCTTCCCTGTCCTCATGGGAATCAGCTTCGTGGTCGAGGAGGGGGAGACTGCGGTGTTGTTCGGACTCAATGGCGCCGGCAAGACGACGACGGTCACGACCATCGCCGGCCTCCTGAAACCCGACAGTGGCTCGATCAAGTTCGAGGGCAACGAGATCGCCGGCAAGACGCCGGCTGAACTCGTGGCCATGGGCATTTCGCTGTCGCCCGAGGGCCGCCGTGTCTTCCCCGGACTCTCGGTGTCGAACAACTTGCGCCTTGGCGCATGGGTGAAGCGCAAGGACCAGAAGCTCATCGACACCCAACGCGACCTCGTCTTCGACTACTTCCCCCGTTTGGCCGAGCGGGCCGACCAAGCTGCCGGCACCCTGTCCGGCGGTGAGCAGCAGATGCTGGCCATCGGCCGCGCCATCATGTCGAAGCCCCGCCTGCTGCTGATCGACGAGGCGTCGCTCGGGCTGTCGCCGGCACTGGCCAAGACCGTGTTCCAGGTCGTCAGCAAGATCAACGACGACGGGGTGACCGTGGTGATCGTCGAGCAGAACATCGGTGTGCTGCCCTATGCCGACCGCGCCCTGATCATGGAGAAGGGCACCCTCGTGTATCAGGGCGTCGGCGATGAGATCCAGAGCGCGAACCTGCGCGAGACCTACCTCGGTGGCTCCGAGGAATGACCGGGAGGCCGTCGTGAATCTTCGTTGGAAGCAGCTGGGCGGACAGGCCGGTATCGGCCTGGCCATCGCCGGGTTCCTCTTGATCTTCCTGGGATGGAACGGGGCCGCGACCTACGACCGCATCCCCACCCAGTTCCCGTATCTCATCTCCGGTGGGTTGGCCGGTCTCGCCCTGACCGTCATCGCCTCGGCGTTGATCATCGTGAACGCCCAGCGTCAGGATCGAGCCGCCCTGCTCAACGGGTTGGCCGAACTGAAGGAGGCCATGGAGCGGATGTCGCTCGCCGCCGCCTCGGGTTCGGGATCGGGCAACGGGTCGCCGTCGACTCGGATGGCCGAGGCCCTCGAGCAGGGACTGGTCGTTGCCGGTCCGACGACCTTCCACCGTCCGGATTGCAAGCTGCTCGAGGGACGGGGCGTGCTGCCGACCGTCTCCATCGACGCCGCCCAGGAACGGGGCCTGAGTGCGTGTCGGGCCTGCGACGCCGCCGACTTCGCCCTCCCGGTCTCCGAGACGGAGTCGGGCGCCCGCCGCCGGCGTACGGCCCGCGCCTGACTCAGGCGAGGTCGAGGCTGCGAAAGACCAATCCGGTGGCGGGCTTCGGGTAGAAGAAGGTCGTCTTCGGGGGCATGCGCTCGCCTCCGTGGCTGATGGCGGCGATCTGGCCGACGGTGGCCGGACGCAACAGCACGCCCGCCTGGGCGGTGCCACCGGCGACGGCCTGAGCGACGAGATCCCAGCCGTGCTGGAACGTGAGGTCGTGGGGCGGAAGGGTCGACAGGGCCACATCCA